>NZ_JBEXZS010000113.1:0-2288 GCF_040593685.1 Methylobacterium sp. EM32
CTCCGGAGACCACCATGTCGACGACGACACCCGGCCTGGACCATGTCCAGGACCGCCTCCGCACGGCTGCGCGCGAGCGCCGCGCCTCCCTCCTCGTGATCTCCGCCGTCGGCATCGAGATCCAGCGCATGCAGGCCGACGTCCGCGCCGGCCGGGCCCGCGAGGACGACGTCATCCGCGACGCCGGCGTCCTGCTCGGCGCCGCCCTTTCCACCCCTTACCGCCCCCGCCAGGAGAACCGCGATGTACGCAACTCGTCCTTCCTCTGAGCCCGACGCGCAGCACGACCCCGACGTCGACCTGATCAACCGCGCCGCCCGGGCGGCCTTCCCGAGGCTCGCGGACGACGTCGCCAACGGCCGGATCTCCCGCGAGGCCGGTCTGGAGGCCCGGGCGCACGTCTTCGGAGCGCTCCGCCGCTGCCAGGCGGGGCTGCTCTGCCCGGCCGACGCGGCGCTGGAGATCCTGCGCGCCGAGATGGCGGCCCAGGACGCCTCCCTGTCGGTCGCGACCGCCACGGCGTCGTCGGGCGAAGAGTGGGAGCCTGGCGATCCCGTCGTCCTCCCCTACGACCCCAACCCGCCGGTGATCCTGCCCATGGACCTCCACGACACGCCCGAGGATTGGGCCGCCGTCAGGAAGGCCAGGGAGGCCCGCAATGCCTGACGCCTCCGCCGCGGCCGCCCGAATACGGCGGCCGATCCCGGGCGCGCGTTCGTGCGCGCCCCGACCCGGCCAGCCCGGCATGCCCCGTCCCGGCGCGTCCCCTCGCGCCGCCGTCGTCATCCTCCCGGAACGCCCTCCATGACCGAGCAGCCCCCCGTCCACGTGCATTTTCACCGCCGTCTTAAGATGTGGTCGATCCTTCGCAAGCGCCGCCTCATCGGACACGCGCCCTCACTGGTCCTCACCGGGTGCATCATGCGCGCGAGCGAGGCGGGTCGCCTCCGGTGCCTGGCCGCTGCGCGCCGCGAAGTCGTGGCGACCATCGAAGGCATCCTCGCCGACGGCGCCCGGCCGGCCGACGCCGTCCGCATCGGGTACAGGCCGACCGAGCAGGGCTTCCGGCGCCGCGACACCGGCGCCGTCGTCACCGCTGCCGCCGCCGTCTGGTTCGAGCCCGACGGCACCGCCTGGGCGGCATCCCCCATCCCTTCCATGGAGACCCTGTCGTGATCAGCGCCTTCCTCGACCACGTCCTCGTCCGCACCGTCCTGATCCCCACCCTGGCCGCGGGCTACGTCGCCACCAGCCCGCCGAAGGAGCCGCCGTTCCCCCAGCACGGCGACCGCTTCCTCCTTAGCGTCCGCGGCCCGACCGAGGGCGGCCGCGCGGGATTCGCGAGGGTCTACGCCACGCCCGTCGGCCGGGACGGCTGGACGACCACCGTGACGTGCGGGACCATCGACCAGCGCGGCCGCGAGAAGATCTTGCTCCAGGCCCCCGGGAACGCCTACCGCGACCGGACCTCGTTCACCGGCACGTGGACGCCCCTGTCCGGGGGGCAGATGCGCGTCTGGTCCGTCACGCGCCAGGGCGGCCTCGACGTCGAGGTCGCCATGTCCGGGCCGTGCCCCTCCGGCGCGGGCGACGTCTCGTCGGGCGACTGAGGCCCTCGTGCGCTGGCGGTATGCCCGGGATCCGCGATCATGCCGGGCGGAGGACCTCGTCATGGACCGGACGTGCGCGACGACATGGGCCCTGTGCGCCCTGGGGCTGGCGGTGACGACGTGGGCCGCCGTGCGCACGCCGCGTGTCGGGGTTAGCATCACGCAGCATGCAGTGATGCTCCCGCGGGTGCAGCCCGCACGGCACAACCCCGAAAGCGACCCCAGCGTCACTTTCTTCGTCACCCGGGCAGCGGCGCGCTGACGCACCCACCCCCAACCATTTCACCAACAGGGTGGTGGCGAAGGCGTTGTTGAAATGGCGTCCGCCGTTGGGGGTTCGCTAAGCGGCCGGCACGACCGGCATCGAGCTCGCGTCGTAGGCCTTGAGGATGCGGATGGTCTCGGCGCTCGCCTTGCGCCCGTCGAGGAAGGCGCCGACGTCGATGGCATCGAGCAGGATCGCGCAGCAGGCGCGGATGTGCGCCAGGTGGGAGACGCCGGATTGCTCGTCGAGGTCCTCCCCCGCGGCCCATAGCGTCAGGTGCCGCTCGATGGCGCCGACGTAGGTCTCGGCGTCGACCGGGTCGTCCCGCCAGTTCCAGCGCCCGTACGCCTTGGCCGGGCAATCGGCGCCAAGGCCGAGCACCGCCGCCTCCTGCACCAGGGCGACGCGGGGGA
>NZ_JBEXZS010000114.1:0-41581 GCF_040593685.1 Methylobacterium sp. EM32
CTCCGGAGACCACCATGTCGACGACGACACCCGGCCTGGACCATGTCCAGGACCGCCTCCGCACGGCTGCGCGCGAGCGCCGCGCCTCCCTCCTCGTCCTCGGCGCCGTCGGCATCGAGATCCAGCGCATGCAGGCCGACGTCCGCGCCGGCCGGGCCCGCGAGGACGACCTCATCCACGACGCCGGCGTCATGCTCGGCGCCGCCCTTTCGGCCCCCTACCGCCACATGAAGGAAACTCGCGGTGTCGTCTCGCACTGACAAGATCAGCCTGCCGCACCGGCAGGAGCTCACCATCCTCCGGGAGATGGCGTGCGGCGCCTTCGAGCGCGTCGGCCAGATGCGGAGAAGCGGCGTTTGCTGCCAGGCTGTCTGCGAGGCGTCCTCGAAGCGCATCTCGCTGATCATCAACCTCAACAGCGTGGGGCAGATGAGCCTGCAGGATGCAGCTTGGGCCATCATGCGGGCGGAGTACGACGCGCTCGTCTCCGATGCCCTCGCGGAGTTCGATCCCTTGAGCGGCCAGCAGGACGGCCAGCAGGGCGGCCAGCAGGACGCCGACGACGATATCCCCTTCTAAGCCCAGCCGCCGCGCACTTCGAGGCCGCTTGAATAGGGCGGCCCCGTCCCAGCCAACATAACGCCCACTCTGAAGGTACCAACAATGACCGAGTTCGAGATGCGCACCCTTCCTGGCACTAGCCCCAACAAGTGGGTCGACACAACCGAGCTGACGCCTCGCCAGCGCATCGCCGCACTGGAGAAGGTGAGGCTCCTTCTCTGCGACTTGTGCGTCGAGGAGATGCACCCTAGTGCACTGACGCGGACGAACGCACCACGCCCGCTCTCGCCAACCGCTTGCAAACGCAACGGAAATCGCAACGAGCTGTGTACCTTTTGAAGGCGTCAGTGCACTAGGGACGTATCGGCTGTCCTGGCGGTCGTAGACCGGCATATTATCGCCCAGGAGTGCGTCGAGTGTGAAGAGCAGGAGGCCATGGAAGCCCCGTCGGTTGCTAAGGCAACCAAGACCGAGCTTTCACCGCCCCCGACGCGGAAGCGCAAGCTCCGCTCTCGCTACGTCAGCCCTGAAAAGTATGTAGATCTCCTGGGCAAAATTCCTGTAGCAGCCGACCGCCTGCATGCCGCCTGGGAGGCGGGTGTCGTCCCCGACTTCGTCGGGCGTCGCGGCAGGGAGAACATTCTGCGGCACCGAGATGCGTTGGCTAGGGGCGTCATGAAGAAGGACGAGGTCGCCCGCCTGGAGGAGTGGGTCGTGGCTATCGACAATGCGTACGCCCGCATCCCTAAGCAGCCGTCGTCGTGACGGCAAGGTTAGACCGCCATACCCGGCGGCGGTGCTGACCCGTCCGCCTGAGCGACCGGGCCGTCGCCCACGTCGAGGTCGTGGCCCTGTTCAACGTCATCCTCGTCGTCCGGCCAGTCGCCCTAGCCCGCTTCAAGGTCCGCCGGCTCCACGAGGTCTGTGCCCTCGCGCGGGAGGTTCCCACCGACACGCCCAGACCGCACGGCGCTCGCCGGCTTCACTTCGATCCTAGATGGCGACGGGCGCCTCCTCGCCGACGGCGTGCCCGTCAACAGTGTGCACGTCTCCTGGTTCGAGCCGGACCGCTCGGCCTGGGTAGCATCCCCGAACACGTCGCGCCGGGCCGCCCTGCTCGTTGTCCCAGGCCCCGAGTGCGGCGTACTCGCCGTCACCGCGCCATCCTCTCAGGATCGTCCGGAGGGCGGCCTGGCCCGCGGCCGCGGCGGGCGGTGGCAGGGGCGCATGGTCCTCCGTCAGGAAGATGACGCACCCGTGTCGGTACGGCCGGCGACGGTGCGGCGGGACGGGCTCGGCGCCGTCGTATCAGGTATCAAGGGCGCGCTGGCGCAGGGCCTTGAGCTCGTTGCGGCTGAGGTCGGCGTTGCTGACGTGGTCGATGACGAGGGGGCGGTTCATGCCGACACCTCCCGCTCGGCGGCGCCCCGGGCGGCGGCCTCACCGGCCTCCCGCTCGGCGACGATGGCGGCGATGACCTCCTCGCGCCGCCGGTCGATGTCGGCCTGCCAGGCGTCATAGAGTTCCTGGTCGAGCGGGACACCGAGGATGTCGTGCTCATCGTACTGCACGGCGCCGGCGTGGACTGGGTACGAAGTCTGCCGCTCAAAGTCCCAGCGGTACCACTGCCCGTTCGCGAGAACGTACTGCCCGAGGTGGAGCGGATCGCACCCCTCAGGAACGTCAAGGGCCGCCCTATCGCGAGACAGGGCAGCCCTTGCTTCTGCGGTGATGAGGTGCATCGCCGTGACACTAGCATCATAGGACGCGCGCTTGCCGGCGACAATGGGTGCCGCGGCCTTGTCGAGTCCCGAGATAGACCGTGACGAACCGTAAGGGTTTTTCTCGGGAGCAGTGGCCGCCTCGACAGGAACCTTCCGAGGCTGGCCGGGGACGCCCTTGCGCTGGGGCTTTCCGATGGCGACGGCGCGGGCCTCGCGCATGGCCTTCTCGACCCAAGACTTCGACCCGAACGTCACGAAGCGGGCCTTGGCCTGGAACGCGAGCTCGTCAACGCGGACGCCGGCCGAGTGCTGCTCAAGGGCCCACTGCCCAAACGCGAGGCGCCCAGCCTGCACGTCGGTCCTCGGCTTGGCGCCCTTCCGCTTCCGGTACGCCGCGGCGCGCTCGGCGGTGCGAGACGCCTTCAGGCTGCGTGGGACGAGAACGCGCAGGTCGAGCCGCTCGGCGTCCTCGACCGTCACGCCGAACTCGTCGACGAGGCGGCGGGGGTTCGTCCGGTACCGGTAATCGCAGCCCGACCGGCCCTTGTGGGTCCGAGTCTTGCCCGCCGCCGACCGGTCGGCGTTCCGCAGGACGGCTCCCATCAGCACCAGCGCCCGGCGCGGGGCGAGGCCGCATAGGGGCGCGAGGCGCCGGACTTCGTCGCGCAGGGCGGCCGGGTCGAGGAGCCACGCGGCCGCGCAGGTCAGGGTGTACAGCCACAGGTCGCGGGAGCCCTGCGGGACCGGCCGGCCCCCGAAGCGGTCGTGGAACAGCGCCTCCAGGTCCCGCTGGACCGCCCGCTGGAACGTTCCGCGGTTCAGCTTGAACGCCGGCACCGGCTTGGGCGGCTCCCCGGCGGCGATGGCGGCGGCCTGCTTGGCGACCTTGGCGGCCTTGCGGACGGCCTTCGCGGCCGCCTTGGCCTCGCGGTGCGCCTTCACCTGTTCGGCCGTGTACGGCAGGATCTGCGCCTTCAGGTCCGCGAACGAGTGGCGCCCGATCATGTCGGCGAACATGGGCCACACGACGCGGACGGTCTTGCCGTCGTTGCGGCTCCCGGCGACCCTGAGGTTCGTCGTCGGGCTCATGGCCGCGATGTCCCGGCCGAAGTCGACGAAGTGGTCGTTGAGCGCCTTCTGCGTCGCCTTCCAGATGGCGAGCGCCCCGTGCTTGCCGTACGGGGCCAAGGGCTCGTGGCGCCAGATGCCGTAGAGCCCCTTACCCGAGGAGACGAGCATACTCGGCTGCGGCAGGTCACGCTCGGCGACGCGGTCGAGCACCATGGCCGCCATGTCCTCGGCCGAGAGCCCCTTCAGCCGGGGCTTGTTGTAGTAGTCGAGCTCGATCCAGAGGGACCCGAGGGAGGCCAGGTTCCACTCGGCCTTGCAGGGCGCCTCGCGGTAGTCCAGCCCCTTCCGCCGGGCCCACGCCGGGACGGTCTCCCGGAAGCCGCAGAGGGTATGGAACCGCGGCCGGTGGGCACGGACGGCATCGACGACCTCGGAGCCCTTGGCCCCGGCGTTGCGGGTCCGGTACTCGCCCTTCGCGACCTCGGCCTGGTAGGCCATGACGCAGACCGCGCCGCTCTCGGGCGGGTGGAACAGGGCGACGTAGTCCGACCAGATGACCTCGCTGCCGTTCAGTCGGCGGAACTCGAAGATCGGCTCGGCGGTCGCGGTCGGAGATGGGCCTGGCATGGCCAGGGATGCCCCTTGGGGGGCGTTCTCGATGACGGCGGGGGTCACAGCGGGTCCCTGTCTGGGGCCGCCTGGCGAGGCACCTCTACCCGCCGGACGACGACTGCCGCGGCTTCGCGACTACCCGATGGTGCAGCTGCGACCCGCCTGCCACAAGGCCCCGCGGCCATCTCCCTGGGGACTAGGCTCCGTAGGAGCATGCTATTGCCCGTGACGGACCGTAAGGACGGCCCGGATCGACGTCGGCAAGGGGTGATGGAACCGGTTCCCGGGGTGGACCGGATGCCCTATCTTCGGAGGCTCCCGCGCCAACCCTTACGGTTCGTCACGGACAATAGCATGTCCCGTAGGGACCTATAGGGTAGAGGGGCGCAGGCCCTGGTGGCTTGCTGGCCGGGCCGGCATCCTTCCGCCATGACCGAAGCCCTGCCCCCGACTGACCGCGAAACCACCGCCGCCGCCCGCCGCCGCGTCGCCGCCGCTGACCGCGCCCGGCGGTGGCGCGAAGAGCAGCGCGAGGCCGAGCTCGCCATGCGCCAAGAGAACGCCACCCTGCGCGAGGAGGTCGCCGCGGTGCGGGCCGAGCGGCAGGCCGCCGCCGACCGCGAGGCCGAGGCCGCTCGGCTGCGCGCGGAGCTCTATGCCGCCCGGGACGAGCTCGGCCGGTTGAGGACGCACTTCAACCCGACCGTCGCCGTCGCCGACATCGTCGCCGCGGCCGCGCTCATCCGGTGCGGCGGCAAAGAAGCGGGGCAGTCCGCCTACGACGCGGCCCGGGCAAGGGTTCTCGACCGGCTCCGGACGTTCGTGCCGCCGCCCGACGAGGCGTAGGGAACGTCGCTGAGGCTGATGCCTCGGCGGTCACCCGTGCAATGCGGCATCGCGGCCGTAAGGCTTCCGAGGTCTCCAAAGTCGCATGCATCGCAACTCCAGCGTCAAGCACATGGCGAGCCGCTGGTCGAGGTTCGGCGCCTTCACCCGGCGGGCGCCTTACGCCTCGGCGGCGCTCATCGTGCTGGTCGGGCTCTATACGGGCTGGCTTGGCTGAAAGGGCATCCGCCACAGCCACCAAGCCCAGGCCGCCCTCTGGGCATTGATGCTCCCTGCCTGACCGACGGCGTTTTGCCGACCCTTGACCTTCCCATCGTGGGAAGCCCCATCTGTGCAGGGCGTCATCCACGGGAGAGCGTCATGCATCGCTTCAAGGTCGAGAAGATGGGTTGCGGCGGCTGCGCCAAGTCGGTGACCCGCGCGGTTCAAGGCATCGAGCCGAACGCAAGGATCGAGGTCGACCTGGGGGCCAAACTGGTCACCGTGTCCGATGCCGCCGGTCCGGCGGATCGGATCGCCCTCGCCATCGCCGCGACGGGCTTCCCGGCCGAGTCGCTGCGCACGGCGGCTTGAAACGCCGCGGGGGCAATCAAACCTCCGTCCCGGCATTCACGTCCTACGCGCGGACATGGTCCCGCCACCCGAAACGGTGTAAGCCCGAGCCATGAGCCCCAGCCGGCAAATCGTGCGCCTGATGGCGGCGATGATCCTCGCGATCATCGCCTACGTCGCGCCGTCCGCCGTCCAGGCCCATGAGGGCCACGCGCATCACGGCCAACACGCCGCGGCGGCACGGCCCAAGGTCGCCCCCCCGACGCCCAAGGCCGTCGCGCCTCCGGTCTCCGAAGCGACCTGGACCGCAGTCCGAACCGCCTCACCGGCCTGGCCCGGGACCGCGCGCACCTCGACCACGGGCGACGAAGTGCGCATCGAGCCGCCCCGGGACGATTGCTGCCCGGTCGGCTGCAAGACCCGCTGCTGCGGGACGATGGCCTGCTGCGCGACCGCCATCCTACCCGGTCGCTACACCCTATCGCCGACCCTGTTCCGGACCGTTACGCTGGTCCCGCGCGACGTCGACGGCCGCGCCGGCATCGGCCCCGAGGCCCCGCCCAAGCCCCCACGAACCCTCGCGTGAGATGAGGCGCGCCTGATGCGCGCGACGCCCGAGGTGCGCCTGTTGTGGCCGCGCCCGACATTCCCCTCGCGAGGATACCCTTTCCATGTTGACCCGTCTTGCCGCCGCGCTTGGCGCGGTGGCGCTGCTTGCCGCCATCCTGGCGGGGCCCACGCTCGCCCACGAGGGCCATGACCACGGCGCCGCCCAGCCGCCCGTCTCCAAGACCATCGCCCCGCGCGGCGAGGCCCTGTCCGATGCCTTCGAGCTCGTCGCCATCCCCCGCGACGGCAGCCTGACGCTGTTCCTCGACCGCTTCCGGACGAATGAGCCGGTGACCGGAGCCACCATAGAGGTCGAGACGCCCACGGGCCCGAAGACCGCGAGCGCCACGGCTGACGGCGCCTACGAGCTGCCGGCCCCTTGGCTATCGAAGCCGGGTCAGCACGATCTCGTCGCGACTGTCGCCGCCGGCGACGCCGTGGACGTGCTCACAATCACGGTTACCGTGCCCGACCCTAAGGCCGCGGCGGCCGCCATGCCGGCTCCGGCGCAGACGGCCCTGGCACGGGCGTCCGAGATCGCCCATGCCGTCAGGGAGCGCCTGAGCGCCAAGGACCCAACCCTTGTCGCCGCGGTGGCTGTCGCCTTCCTGCTCGGCGTGCTCGTGACCGCGCTCGCCCGCGCACGCCGGGTCGCTCCGGCGGTGGCCCTTCTCGCCATCGGCATCACCCCTCGTCCTCGGCAACGCCGCCTTCGCCCACGGCGACGAGGACCACGGCGCGCCCGTGCAAGGGGCGGCCATGGTCGAGCCCCGACACCCGGGCTCCTCGGACCTCGCGCAGCGCCTGCCCGACGGCTCCGTCTTCGTGTCCAAGCCCACCCAGCGCCTGCTGGTCCTTCGCACCACCATGACCGAGCGGGGCGGCTTCCACCGCTCGGTCGAGCTGCCCGGCCGCATCATCCCGGACCCGAACGCCAGCGGCGTGGTCCAGTCCTCGGTCGGCGGCCGCCTCTCCCCGCCACCCTCCGGCCTGTTTCCCCGCCTCGGCACCAAGGTGCACAAGGGCGCCGTGCTCGCCACGGTGACCCCGCCGGTGCAGGCGGTCGACGTCTCCGACATGCGCCAGCGCCAGGGCGAGCTCGACCAGCAGATCGCCATCATCGAGCGCCGGGTCGAGCGCTACAGGAAGCTTGCCACGACGGGTGCCGTCGCTACGACCCAGCTCGATGACGCGGTCGCGGAGCTCAACGGCCTACACGACCGCCGCGCCGCCCTCGACAGAATCCGGCAGCAGCCCGAGACCTTGGTCGCGCCCGTCGACGGCGTCGTGGCCCAGGCGGCCGCGGTTGCCGGCCAGATGGCGGCCCCTGGCGCCATGATCTTCCAGATCGTCGATCCGAACCGCCTATGGGTCGAGGCCCTCAGCTTCGACGCCCTGACGACGGCGGGGAACGCCACCGCGCGGCTCGCCGACGGACGCAACCTGAGGCTCGCCTACCAGGGCTCCGGGCTCGCCGACCGCAACCAGGCCATCCCAGTGCAGTTCGCAGTTGAGGGCGACACCTCGGGCCTGCGGGTCGGCCAGTTCGTGACCGTGCTCGCCGGGACCGGCACCGAGCAGTCCGGCCTAGCGCTGCCCCGTGCGGCCGTCGTGCGCACCGCCAACGGGCAGGACGTCGTCTACGAGCACACCACCGCCGAGCGCTTCGAGGCCCGGCCCGTCCGCGTCGAGCCGCTCGACGGCAACCGCGTGCTGGTGGCGGAGGGGGTCGGGCCCGGCAAGCGGGTCGTGACCCAGGGCGCCGAGCTCCTCGACCAGGTCCGCTGAGGAGGCCGGCCCGATGTTCACCTTCCTCGTCGGCCAGTCGGTCCGCAACCGCCTGCTCGTCCTCGCGATCGCCGCGGTGCTGGTGCTCTACGGCGCATTCACCGCCACCAAGCTGCCGGTCGACGTCTTCCCCGACCTCAACAAGCCGACCGTCACCATCATGACGGAGGCCGAGGGCTACGCGCCCCCGGAGGTCGAGCAGCTGGTGACGTATCCCATCGAGACCCGGATGAACGGGCTGCCGGGCGTGAGCCGCGTGCGCTCGGTCTCGGGTGTGGGGCTGTCCGTCACCTACGTCGAATTCGATTGGGGCACCGACATCTTCCGCAACCGCCAGCAGGTCGCCGAGCGCCTCGCCATGGTGCAGGACCAGCTGCCGCAGGGCGTCACCCCGGTGATAGGCCCCATCTCGTCCATCATGGGCCAGATCCTGCTGGTGGCGGTGACCGGCGAGGCCGTCAGCCCGATGCAGGTGCGCGAGGTCGCCGACTTCACCGTCCGGCCGCGGCTCCTGACCATCCCAGGCGTGGCGCAGGTCATCCCCATCGGCGGCGAGGTGCGCCAGTTCCGCGTCAGCCCGAACCCGGCCGCCATGCGCTCGCTCGGGGTGACGAACGCCGGGCTTGAGACCGCGCTCGCGCAGTTCGGCACCAATGCCGGCGGCGGCTTCACCGACCAGTATTCCCGCGAGTACCTGATCCGCAGCATCGGCCGGACCATGAGCCTCGACGATCTGCGCACCCTCGTGGTCGCGACGGTCAACGGCGCGCCCGTGTACCTGCGCCAAGTGGCCGAGGTAGCCTTCGGCGCGAAGGTGAAGCGCGGCGACGCCGGCTACATGGCCAAGCCCGCGGTCATCGTCTCGGTCGAGAAGCAGCCCGACGTCGACACCGTGCGGCTCACCCGCGGCATCGAGACCGCTCTAAGGGAGATGTCGCCGACCCTGCCGGCCGGCATCAAGGCCGACCGGGTCCTGTTCCGCCAGGCCGACTTCATCGAGACCTCGATCCGCAACGTCGAGCGCGTCCTCGTCGAGGCCGTGCTGGTGGTAGCGGTGGTGCTGTTCGCCTTCCTCCTGAACGTGCGCACCACGGCCATCTCGCTGCTCGCCATCCCGGTCTCGGTGCTGACGACCGCGGTGGTGTTCCACCTGTTCGGACTGTCCATCAATACGATGACGCTCGGCGGCCTGGCCATCGCCATCGGCGAGCTCGTCGACGACGCCGTGGTCGATGTCGAGAACATCTACCGGCGGCTCGGCGAGAACCGGCGGGAGGGCAATCCGAAGGGCGTGCTCCAGGTGGTGGTCGAGGCCTCGAACGAGGTCCGATCGGGCATCGTCTACGCGACGCTGATCATCATCCTGGTCTTCGTGCCGCTCTTCGCCCTCTCGGGCATCGAGGGCCGGCTCTTCGCCCCGCTAGGCCAGGCCTACATCATCTCGATCCTGGCGAGCCTGCTCACCTCCATCACCCTGACGCCGGTCCTGGCCTCGCTCCTGCTGCCGGGGCTCAAGAACCTGGAGGAGCACGACAGCCGCTTCCTCAAGCTGCTCAAGCGCGGCAACGCCGCGCTGCTGCGGATCGCCTTTCGCCACAAGAGCCTTCTCGTCGGCAGCGTCGCCGTGGCCGTCATCGGCGCGGGCGTGGCCGCCTGGAACCTGCCGCGGGCGTTCCTGCCACCGTTCAACGAGGGCTCCTTCACCGTGAACATGACCTTCAATCCGGGCATCTCGCTCTCCGAGAGCAACCGGGTCGGGTTGATCGCCGAGAAGCTCTTGCTGGACATTTCGGGCGTGAAGGCGGTCGGCCGCCGGACAGGGAGGGCCGAGCTCGACGAGCACGCCGAGGGCGTCCACTCGTCCGAGATCGAGGTAGCGCTGGACGAGGGGCAAAAGCGTCCGAAGGAAGAGCTCGTCACCGACATCCGCGGGCGCCTCGCGGCCCTGCCGGTGGCGGTCAACGTGGGCCAGCCGATCTCGCACCGGCTCGACCACATGCTCTCGGGCGTGCGGGCCGAGATCGCGCTGAAGGTGTTCGGCGAGGACCTCGACGCCCTGCGCCGGGTGGCCAATAGCCTTCGCGAGCGGATGGCCTCGATTCCGGGACTCGCCGACCTGCAGGTCGAGCGTCAGGTGCGCATCCCGCAGTTGGAGGTGCGCGTCGACTACACCCGGGCTGCCCTCTACGGCGTCCAGCCGGCGGCGATGGTCGAGCAGATCAGCCGCCTGTCGAACGGGCGGGTGGTCTCGACCGTGGTCGACGGCGTCCGCCGTTTCGACGTCGTGCTGCGCCTGTCTGAGGACCGTCGTACCACCGCGGGGCTGGGCGACCTCCTGCTGGAGACGCCCTCGGGATGGGTGCCGGCGCGGCAGGTGGCCGACATCCGCGAGACGGACGGTCCGAACCAGATCCTGCGCGAGAACGCCCGCCGCCGCATCGTCGTCCAGGCCAACACCAACGGCGAGAGCGACATGGCGCGCGTCGTGGCGGCCATCCGCGAGGCCGTGGCGAAGGAGCCCATGCCCCCCGGCTTCTTCACCAGCCTGGAGGGCACCTTCCAGGCGCAGGAGGAGGCGAGCCGGACCATCGCGGCGCTCTCGGCGCTATCCCTGGCCCTGGTCTTCGCCATCCTGTTCAGCCGCTACAGGTCCGCGGCGCTCGCCCTCATCATCATGGGCAACGTGCCCCTGGCCCTGATCGGGTCGGTCGCCGCGCTGTGGCTGGTCGGACAGCCGCTCTCGGTGGCCTCGATGATCGGCTTCATCACGCTGACCGGCATCGCGGCCCGCAACGGTATCCTGAAGATCAGCCACTACCTGAACCTGTCGCTGCACGAGGGGGTGCCGTTCGGGCCCGACCTCGTCGTCCGCGGCAGCCTTGAGCGGCTGACCCCGGTGCTGATGACGGCGCTCTCGGCCGGCGTAGCGCTGGTGCCGCTGCTCTACGACGCGGCGAGTCCGGGCAAGGAGATCCTGCACCCGGTCGCGGTGACGATCTTCGGTGGCCTGATCAGCGCGACGCTGCTCGACACCTTCCTGACCCCCGTCCTGTTCCTGCGCTTCGGCGCCAAGCCGCTGGAGCGGCTGCGTGCCCTCCACGCCGAGGCGCCGGCCCACCCCACCCCCGACGGGACGCGGCCGCGCCCCGCCGAGGCCTACTGACCCCCAAGAGGAGACGAGAGCATGATCCTACCCAGAGTGACCCTGGTCGCCGGCCTGCTCGCCGCGACCGCCGTGTGCGCCCACGAGACCGCCGGCCAGCACGGCGGCCGGGTGGCGGACGCCGGCAAGTTCCACGTCGAGCTCGTCGCCAAGGGCGAGACGGTCGACGTGTTCCTGTCCGACGAGGGCCAGAAGCCGATCCCGGCCGCCGGCTACAAGGGCACCGCCATCCTCGTCGTCGGCGGCAAGCCGGCCCGCGTGACGCTGGAGCCCGCCGACGGCAACCGCCTCACCGGCAAGGCCGCGGTCGCGCTCGGGGACAGCCCGAAGGGAGCCGTGCAGCTCACCGGCCCCGACGGCGCGACCGCCAGCGGCAAGTTCAACTGACCCCCACCGAGAGAGGAAGACCCATGGCCCGCCTCCGCACCCTCGCCGTCCTCGCCCTGCTGTCGGCCGGCTTCGCCGGCCCCGCCGCCGCCCAGGGCACGCACGACCACGGCTCCATGTCCGGCAAGGACATGGGCTCGATGAGTTCGATGAAGCCGGACCCGAAGGACAACGCCTCGACCAAGGACTTCAAGGCCGCCGACAGGGCGATGATGAAGGACATGGACGTCCCCTACACCGGCAACGCCGACGTCGACTTCCGCACGCACATGATCCCGCACCACAAGGGCGCGGTCGAGATGGCCAAGATCGCCCTGAGGCACGCCAAGGACCCGGCCACCAAGGCGATGGCCCAGAAGATCATCGGTGACCAGACCACGGAGATCTCCGACATGGAGGCGTGGCTGAAGAAGAACGCCAAGTAGGCCTCGAGCCGACGTCCCGGAACGCCGTGCCGCAATCGGACCACCCAAGGAGAACGAACATGAAGCGTCTCGTGACCGCCACCGCCGCCCTTATCGCCCTCTCGCTAAGCCCGGCCATGGCGGCCGGGTGCTGCGGCAAGTCCGGAAAGGGGATGTGCGCCAAGCCCATGGCGTAGATGTCCATGAAGGGCGGCAGGAAGGGCTGCTGCTGCGGGGGAATGGGCAAGTCGATGAGAATGTGACGCGACAGGACGTTCGAGGGCGGAGGCCGTCCCGCCCTCAACGCTTGGTGCGGGCTTTCCCGCGCGGCGCCGGGGGTTCGGGCGTCGCCGGGGCGGGGTTCGGGTGGCAGGCCGGGGCGTCGGTGCCGGTCACCAGGCTGGCGATGATCGGGCAGTCCGGTCGCCCGTCGCCGTCGCAGGCGTCGGCCAAGGAGCGCAGGGCGTCGGCCATCTCGTTGAGTTGCCGGGCGCGCTCCTCCAGCTCCCGGACGTGCGCCTCGGCGATGGCCTTCACGTCGGCGTTGCTCCGGCCGGGGTCGCCCCAGAGACCGAGCAGCACCCTGATGCGCTCCAGGGAGAAGCCGAGGTCCCGGGCGTGCCGGATGAAGCCGAGCCGGTGCAGGTCGGAGGCGCCGTAATCCCGGTAGCCGCTGTCCCGCCGTCCGGCGGGAGGCACGAGGCCGATACTCTCGTAGTGGCGGATCATCTTGGCCGAAACCCCGGAGGCCCGTGCAGCCTGGCCGATATTCATGGAGACTTACTTTCCCGTTGACCTTCCTATGATGGGAAGGTTCAGAACCGTCCGCAACCCTCGACGACCGGCGTCCGCCCGCCATCCCGAACCGGGACCGCGCAGGTCCGAGCCGGTCAGACCTCACATCCGGAGCTTCCGATGCAAGCCGCCGCCGGCCGCAAGGCCATCCTCTACCGCATGGTCATGCCCCAGCATGTCTGCCCCTACGGCCTGAAGGCCAAGGATCTACTGGAACGCCAGGGTTTCTCGGTCGAGGACCATTGGCTCACCACCCGCGAGCAGACTGACGCCTTCACCCACGCGGACGGCTCGACCAAGACCTATCGCCATATCAACCCCGGCGACATTGGCGTGGGCCAGGAGGTGCAGGCCGGCCAGCGCATCGGCGCCCTACAGGCCCACGATCCCCGCTCGACCGGTCCCCACCTCCACGTGGAGGCGACGGACGCGAGCGGGCACCGCTACAGCCCGCGCGGCGAGATCGAAGCCGCCCGCCGCGCCCGGCAGAACGCTGCGACGAGCCGCATGGGCGACAAGATGATGAAACGCTCTTGGCAGTGGCCGGGAGGCACGTCGGGATCTGGCTCGCCGGCGTCGGCCGCAGGCAAAGGCACGCTCGACATCAACCTCAACGGCTTCCCGGCCGGCACACGAGCGCGGGCGAGCATGGACGACATTTTCAAGGACGTTAAGGCGTCGCGCGGTCGGCAGATGGCGACGGCCGAATAAATCGCGGCGTTCGTCTATCATCAAGTGATATGCAATTCAAAGTCTCCGACGGATGTTAATGTTAAATTTCGAAACATAGACGCCATTGCCTGCTGCTGAAAATTAGGTCGGGCAATAGGTTCTACTTCTATGAGAAACGCGATCTCAAACGTACCTCGGAACTTTTGATCATCTACATATCCGACAGCATGAGTAAAGGCTGCCATGCTTATGGTGATGGGTAGGGACCCACCTGGATTTCCAAACATCGCCGGAACATGCGATCCCGCCCGGTAAAACATGTGAGACAAATTTGTGAAAATCGTTGGGATTTCCCTGTCTCTAGAAATATACTCTTCCTTTGATAGGAATGTTAGAGCCTCCGCAATCGAGTCCTTCATCATTGCATCGCCGGCCGCGAAGCCGCTTAGCATGGCGATCTTGGCTTCAATCTCTCCGCGCTCATTCCGATACACCTCTCCAGATGTAATGGGGGCACGCATTCCATCAAACTGCGCAAGATGCGCGTTGAACATATGATTGTTGGTCTTTGTTGTAGAATATGTAATATATCCACCTTTTATAAGAGACTTCGATCCCAAACCAAGTGCAAGATGCTTTCCCGAGTCGACTTCTAGCGCCGCAGCCCGCTTCTTGAATGCTTCTGGTCCAAGCGTGTTTTGCAGAGCAACAAGCATATTGTCGGTTTGCTCATTCTCCCACGTGAAAATCGGCGTACTCGGTCGGCCTACGCGATAGAGGCGCCATTCACGGCCGTTCGTGAGCAAGTAATAGAGGGCGGCTATTTCCGGATGTGTCGCATAGGTATGCGCTTGCTCAGAGTCGTCAAGCGATAGATCAACCGAGGGCGCCTTGACCTCTACCACCCATCGCCCATACGGGATGACCTCGCAGATATAGTCGGCTCGACCTTGCAGCGCAGGATCCTTGGAAGGGTTTTTCCGCCCAAGATAAGCTTTAGCATACCGAAGGGTCACCTCGGTTCTTATGTGGGCCTCAGTTCCATACTTGTAGCCGAGCCTTTCGATGAATGGACGCACGATGACCTCGCGGACATCGGTCTCGTTCATGCCCATGTACTCCACCACGCACCCTCCGCTCGTCACCGGCACAACACTACATCGCTAGTGCTTCTCAGTTGCAAGTGTTCGCTCCACATCACTCCAGACAGCATGCCGGCCGCCACCCGCGCCAGGGCATCCATGGACGGCCTGTTCAAGGATGCTGCAACCGCTCAGCGCAGGCAGGTGGATAGCTCGATCAAGGGGCCGAGGTAAGTGCCAAATAGGCGCTTTGACGAACAACTAGCAACTAAATTGCTGATGAAGCGAAAGAATTTACAGCACATCATGCAGACGCGACAAAGTAAAATATAATTATTATTAGATCACTAAATCCACTATGGAATTTCCGCATAAATCTATGAAATTGATAACATTATCAGCTTCTTGTTTCGTTATCGTATTAGGCGCATGCTGAATTGGATCCATATCTGCCTCATGTACTATTGCATTACGACGACCCGCAATCAATTTTAGCGTGGTTGTGGCGGTTTGTTGATCTATACCCATTCGTCCAGCAATTGCTTGCCATTTATGTTTTTCAATCCATATGAGAGATAGTCCTTCAGACACTTTATCGGGATCTTGATAGCTATTCGTCTTAAGTTTTTTTACAATCTCTTGTTCGAAAAGATATTCAGCGGGAGGAATCGAAGCCGTACTCAATGAAAAATGAGTCCCCATTGAAATACTTTCGGATAGATATTTTGGCGTATGGGGACGCGCATTCTTAAAACTATTGACCATTCCAACCCTTATCAAATCGTGTATAAGTTTGTCAAATGCACTCACCGCAAATACAATTTGAAACCGCAAAATATCATCATAATTATATGTTCCGGCCAAATTTTGGACCAAGTGATCATAGAGCAAGCCCTGTGCTCTTACAGAGGTCAAGGCAGCATTAAAGCGGGCCTTGGCATTAAGCATGCTTCATCATCTCTACAATCATTGCAGAAATTTCAGTAAACTGCTCTTTGAACATTTCGCGTTTTTCTTTAAGTCCATTCAAAATAGGGCCGCTCTCTCTGATTTCTGAATTTTTTAGCGCGAAAACGGGAACGCCAGCGTTGTAAGATTTCGGCAGCAGTCCTTGAAAATCAGGGATTTGCCCTAGACAAAATTTGTTATCAATCAGCTTTGCCGGGTACTGATTGTGCTCTAACATCATGTCGCTACGGCGGAGCGATCTAACTAAGTCAGTAGAAACCCTATCGTTTATTTCATCGATATTATCTTGATAAGGTCGAGCTGCTTTACCTTTTCTGATGTTGAATCGCTGGACTAGGCTTCCTAAAAATTTTGGAACGCTACCAGTCAGAGGGTATGCAGAGTCCTCAAATAATTCTTTTGAGTCGAGCTTCCAGTTTACCCACCGAGGAAGTATAACCTTCAACGTGTCGAGAGCCATCAGTGAAAATGGATCAGGGTTTGTGGGCACTATAAATGCGTCAGAAGATATAAATAAATTCTGATTGATTGCGCTTAGACCTGGGTTAAGATCGATAATTGTGTAATCAATATTGTATTTCTCTTCCGTCAATTCCATAAGTCGCGCAAAAGCTCCGGGCAAATTTTGCATTACGCTAAGTGCATTATTTGACGTTTGAGCAAACGTAAGAGATGCATCATACTCCGATAGATTGGCGTGCCCAGCTAATAGGTAGAGATTTGGAGCTCTTTTTGGGCTTACGCAATCTACCGCTTCAATTGGCGTTGGCTTTCCGCTAAACGCTGGCGCAACTCCATCTTTGATATTTTGCTTGCGAGTGGTTTTTTCGATATAGTATCTTTCGAAATCGTCACCTAAAATTAGACCACTAAGATTGCATTGTGGATCCGCATCAACCAAAAGAACTTTTGACGATTTTGACATCATCCAGCCAATATTATAAGCTGAAGTTGTTTTGCTAACTCCGCCCTTATGATTAAATACAACTAGTCGCTTAGCCATTTTTTCACCCAAAGCACACAGTCGTTAAGCTGCCACTTATTGCCAAGCCCTGGTTGAGGATAGGTTTTACGGCAGCCCTGGAGATGCCGAATCAATGCCCCTACCCTTTGCAGCACGAAACCCCCGCCGCCTTGCCGGGCGCGGGGTGTTCGTGTCATGGTTTTCACGGAGCCTGGAAACTCCCGCGATGGTCCCTTGCCGGGGATAGCATCGCAGACCGTGAGTGTGGCGTGCGCTGCGGCTTGCCGGCCGGAGTATCGCCGAGAAATCGACGCGCCCGCTAGCTGTGGGTCGCGACCGGCTTACTATGCCGGGAGTGCCGCGGCTATACAAGAGCCTTCGGGTGAAGGCTGCGGCGCACGTTCTCACGGGCGTGTTTCCAGACTCCTGGCGCCAGTCCCCTCCGGCTGGCACCGGCAGATTGCCCCTGAAAAGGCGAGATGCCCCGATCCCCGCAAAAGGATCGGTATCACCGTGAGAGCTAACCCCTATGGGTTCCGTACATATCGCCGCTTGAGGCAGTGGCATGATCCGGCCTATCCGCGCCGAAGAGCGTCCTGTCGACTCGGGATCGACCCCGGAACAGGCCCTCGAAAACCTTCGCATCGGCCTAGAATACTTCTTCGGCGAGACAAGTTCAGCCGATCTGGCCGCGCAGATGGATGTGGAGCGCGCCCGCATCCACGAGATCGGGACCGTATCGCGGCCCGCCTGGAGGCAGACTTCGCCCTCCTCGACGCGCTTTCTCCCGACTCTGACCTAGAAGACGGCGGCGACGCCGAACCGAGCCTGTGCGGGCTCAATGTGTCCTGGCCGAGCCCGGACGATCGCGAGGGCGGCGACGATAATGGCATCGGCGACGCGGCTGGAGCCTGGGAGCAGGGCGGCTCGCGCGAGGGCAACCCCTTCGCCTACGGCTTCTCTGGGTGAGACCGCCTGAGCTTCGGGGGCGCCGATGAGCGAGCATAACCCCGCCCTTGGGGCGGTCCTGGGGCTTGAAGGGCCGCTTCTCTCCGCGATTGCCCTCGCGGGGGCCGTCGCGGTTCTGGGCTCGCCGAACTCTCCCGCCTCCTCCGATGCGGTTCACGCGGTCGGCTTCGCCGTGTTGGACGAATGGGAGGACCTGCGGGAACGTTGGAAGGGCGCCGTGCGCGACATGGGAGGACAGGCATGATCGCCCCTCTCCCGCGCAGCATGCTCCTGCGCAGCCTGAGTGCGGCCCCTCTCGTCGACAACGATTGCCGCGGCTCCGAAGCCATGGTGGAGGACGCCGCGCTCGTGCAACTCGGCGACCTACTCCTCTCGGCCTGGGCCGAAGAGGTCCGGGTAAGTCGCCTCGACGAGGCTTCCGAGGAGGAGGTCTTCGCGGCCTGCGCCGCGCCGATGCGCATCGCCGACCGCATCGAGGCCTTGCGGGCGTCGTCGGTCGCTGGGCTCACCGTCAAGGCCCTGGCCTGCGCGTGGTGCCATGGCGATTACGGAGACGTGTACGACCCGCAGCGCCCGAAAGCCCCGCAGGAATGCCGGCTCGCGGACGGCATCGTGGGCGACCTGCTAGCGATGAGGGTGCTCGCATGAGGCTCCGCGACGCCATCCGCGCCCGCATCCTCCTGCGGCTCGCTCTACGCGACATGGCCCGTCTCCGGCAGCTCCAGGCTGCCGAGGACAGGCTTGAGGCTCGTGCCCGCGCGTGCCTTGATACGGCCACCCGCCTGATGACGGGTACCGCCCGCGCCTGACACCCGGCTCGGCCGCCGCTCAGCATGGTGTGCGTATCCCTCGACATCACCGACCGCAAGCGGCTGGAGGAGCGTCGGGCCTTCCTTGCCCGCGAGCTCGACCGCCGCGTCAAGGACACCCTCGCCACGGTCCAGTCGATCACCCACCAGACGATGCGCACATCCGCGTCGATGGACGAGGCGCAGGAACGGATCGGCGCTCGGCTCAAGTCCCTGGCGTCCGCCCATGACGTGCTGACGCGCGAGAAATGGGACGGCGCGACGATTGCCGAGATCGTCGCCTCCGCGCTCGCGCCTTTCACCCAGTCCGGAGCGCACCGCATCCGTACGGGCGGCCCGGAGGTGCGGCTGCCGCCGCGGTCCGCGCTCGCCCTCTCGATGGCGCTGCACGAACTCGCGACCAACGCCGTCAAGTACGGCGCCCTCTCCAACGACACCGGCCATGTCCGTTTCGACTGGGACATCGTCGGCGGCGCGCACGGTCGGCTTTGGCTGCGCTGGGAGGAGTTCAACGGGCCGGCGATTGCGTCTTCCGAACGTCAGGGTTTCGGCAGCCGCCTCATCCAGCGCACGCTTGCCACCGAGCTGGCGGGCAAGGTCGAGATGGACTTCCGGCCGACCGGGCTGGTGTTCACGGCCGAAGCCCCGTTGCCCGACCCGCTGACGTCAAGCGACGAGCCGTTGCGGACGGACTGACGAACCGCGAACCGTCCCTCGGTGGTCGTCGGCGCTGCCTCGGCCTGCCCTGCGGCGTGGGTCGAGCCCTGGACCTGCACAGTCGAGGCAATCGGGCTCGTGCGAACCGCGGCGTGCTGGAAACGCCGCGATCTGCCGCGAGGGTTTCCCGGCTCGCCGCGGCCCCCGCGGAAACTGTGAGCGGTCCCGACGGCCGTAAGGGGCGAAACAGGGGATGCATCACATCGGCGATCAGGCGCGTTTCCCGTCCTGACGCCATCGGTCGATGGCTGCTGCCTCCCTGCCCTAAGCCGGAGACGATCCATGAGTGACGGCTACCCTTCGATGACGGCGCTGCTCGGCCTGCTGGCCCTCGCGGGCTACCAGAACCGGGACAAGATCGCCGAGATGCTCGGCGGGGCCGGTCAGGCCGCCCCTGCGCCCGCCTCCCCAGGCGCAACGACTGGCGGTTCTGGCGGCGGCCTGGGCAAACTTCTTGGCGGCCTGCTTGGGGACCGGCGCGGCGAGGCGCCTGGCGGGTTCCTGAATAGCGGCCTCGGCGAGATGCTCCAGCGTTTTCAGCAAGCCGGTCACGGGACCGCGGCGCAGTCCTGGGTCGCCCAGGGGCCGAACCAGGAGATCGCGCCGCAGCACCTTGAGCAGGCCATCGGGCCGGACGTCCTCGCGACCCTGACCCAGCGCACAGGCCTGTCCCGCGAGGAACTCCTCTCCCGCCTGTCCCGGGAACTCCCCCAGGCCGTCGACCGCTACACGCCGGACGGCCGGCTTCCGGCATAGCCACTAGCCCTCGGCACCTTCGTTCCTGCGCTTCCGAGCCGAAGCGTAGGTTGGTCGGTAACCGGGAAGTTCCGTTCCGACCGTCGCGCGGCGTGCTACAGTTTAGGCATCGTCCGGGTCCTCCGCCCTATTGGGCGGCGAGGAGCACGCCCGTCGACCGTACCGGTTCCGCATCGAAAGCCTTCCGGCAGTAAGCGACCAAGCGGTCGGCCCGGCCGGCGTCGCCGCGGAAGGCGATGTGTCCGTCCGGCCGGACGAGGACCAAGGCCGGCCGGCCCTCCAGCCCGTAGGCCCCGTGCGCCTTGCCGTCGAGGTCGGAGAGCACGAGGACGCTCACGCCGTCGAGCAGGGGGCCCGCCAGCACGAGGCGCGGCCGCACCCAGGTCCAGGGCGTCGCGGCCCCGATGGCGTCGAGTAGCGCGGCACCGGCCTCGGGCGACCGCCCGTCGAAACACAGCAGCGCCCAGCCCGTCGTGTGGCCGTCCGGGTTCGCGAGGAACCGGAATAGGTTCGTGGTCTCGCCGTCGTGGGTCACCTCCGCGTCCGGGGCGCGCTCCCCGGGCTTCGGCCCGGGCCGCAGCACGGTCGCGAGGCCAGACAGGCGGTCCTCGTTCAGGAGACTTTTGGGGTATTCGACGCCCATCTGCTGCATGTCGTCGGTCCCCTGCAGCAGCGAGCCCAGGTTCGGCAGCGCCTTGGCGGCCAACCCCAGCACCGTGTCGGTGACCCGGCCGCGGTAGACGGTCCAGCGGAACCCGCGCGCCTGCTGGGCGCTCAGCCGAGCGTGCTCGCCGCCGCGCTCGCCGTCGTAGGAATCGAGGATGACCGGAGCCGCCTCGCCCCGCAGGGTCATGGCCAGCCGCCACGCGATCTCGACGGCGTCGTGCAGGCCCGCGTTCATGCCCTGGCCGCCGATGGGCAGCGACAGGTGCCCGGCATCGCCGGCCAGGAAGACCCGGCCCCGCGCGTAGCCCGGGGAGACGCCGTACTGGAACCGGCTGTGCGTGAGCCACTGCGGGTCCGACAGGGTCAGGGTCTCGTCGCCGGTGACCTCGCGGGCGACCGCCTGCATCTCTTCGAGGGTGGGGTCGCGATCCGGCACGCCGGTGTCGTCGGCCAGGAAGAACAGGCGGTGGTAGCCGCCCCAGACAGGCAGGATGCCGGCGAACCCCCGCTCGTAGTAGAAGAACCAGAGCTGATCCGGCTTCTGCGAGCGGCGCCAGGACAGCTTGGCGTCGACCTGTCGGTTCATGCAGTTCGGCAGCCGCTCGGGCTCGAAGTCAAGGCCCAGCATCGGCCGGATCGTGCTCTTGGCGCCGTCGGCCGCCACGAGGTAGCGGCAGCGGCGCCGCTCCTCCGGTCCGTCCTTGCCCCGCCTGAGAACCACCGTGACGCCGTCGTCGTCCTGCTCGACGCCGGTGACCGTGCAGCCTCGGTCGAGCAAGCCGCCGCGCGCCTCGAACTCGTCGGTGAGGGTCCGCTCGATCACGTCCTGCCCGCTGTAGAGCACCTCCGGGTAGGGGCTGGCGACGTCGGCGATGGGGATGGGCGTCGTCGGGGTGCCGTTGACGAAGAAGTTGATCGTGTGGATCGCGTAGCTGTTCTCGGCCAGGAGGTCGCGCAGGCCGATGCCGGCGAGGAGCTCCTGCGGGCGGGCCCAGAGGTTGTTGGCGCGCGAGTACGACTTCACGTTGGTGCGCTCTTCGAGGAGCAGGCACGAGACGCCGTGGTGGCGCAGGGCGTTGCCGGTCGTCAGGCCGATGGGCCCGGCACCGACGACGATCACGTCGGCGTCAAAGCCCTGCTTGGCATCGGCGCGGTTCATTCCTGGGACTCCTTCAGTGTGGCGGCGATGGTTGCGATGTGTCCGTGCGAGGCGCCGATCCGTTGCTGGAGCGTACGCAGGAGCGTGCCGGCGGCTTCGATGGCCTCGGGCGACAGGCCTTCGGTGAGCACGTCGGCCCAGAGGTCCTTGCGGGCCATGGCCTGTTCGTAGGCGGTCGCGCCGCGCGAGGTCATTGCGACGAGCGGCGCACGGCGGTGGTGGGGGTTGGGTTCGAGTTGGACAAACCCGTCGGCGCGCATGTCGTCGACGACGCGCTGCACCGACTGGCGGGCCAGGCCCATGTTGCGGGCGATGTGGGCGACGGGCAGCGGGACCGGGGACAGGGCGACGGCGCCCAGGACCTGCCAGCGGGCGCTGGTCAGCCCGAGGTCGCGCACCAGCGCGTCCCCCCCTTCGACCAAGTCGCCGTTGAGGCGAAACACCTCGATGGCGAGACCCGACCAGGCCCGGCGGAGGCGGTCGATGTCCTTCGAGGCCTTCCTCGGCGCAGAACGCATGATAATCCCTGATTTGTCATCTACCTGCGACAATGACAGCCTGCTGTCGTTGCGGCTTCAACACAGCGCGGGGTGATCGGTTCCAACCCTGACCATGTTTGCCACCAGCCAGTTTGGTTCAGTGGCTCAAGCCGGCCAGGGATGGCCGCGCCACAAACCGCCGGAACAAAAGCTGCCCCTCAAAATTGGTAGCAAGCTGTCATAAGGACAGTTGAGTGACAGCTTGAAGGCGGATCGTTCCGCCCGCCGGACGGTGCTGGTCGCAGTCCGAGGCCACAGGCTTGATGCCGGCCTGGAAAGGCCCTGTGGCCCATGCGGCGAGCCATGGCCGGGGCATTGGCGCCGATGGCGCCTTGCAACGGGTCGCCCGTCGTCCGGCAACACATCGTCGAGGCATGAAGGGGAGGAATGCGAATATGAGGCAAGGCTTGGTCGAGGGTGCGCCGAAGTTCTCGGTACAGGAGCGTGACCTAAGGTGGCTGAAAGTCAGGAAGCTGATGGCCGAGGCCCGCCTTGACGCAATTTTCGTCCCGCCCAACACTGGGTTATGGGACCATTTCCAGGCCAATGTACGCTACCTCACCGGAATAGGCGGCAATTGCTCCCAGGCGGCCTGCGTATTCCCTTTGACCGGCGAGGTGACCGCGATCACCAGCCCGGACGTCCATAAGGACTTTTGGCTGCAACGGCAGGACTGGGTGACGGACATACGTCCCATCGATACCGGTTGGGGCTACACGCAGATGAGCATCGACCGCTTGAGGGAGCTCGGTCTCGACCGTGCCCGGATCGGCGTGACGGGCCTCGCCGGCAACACCCGCTTTCCCGAAGGGATCACGCCTGCCGGCATCCTCGACGGGTTGGTCCGCGCGCTGCCCGCCGCCGAGATCGTCGATGCGAACCTGCTGATGGAGCGGGCGCGTTTCGTGAAGAGCACGGAGGAGCTCGCCTTCCTGCGAAAGGCCGAGGAACTCGTCGAGGCGTCGGTCGATGTCCTGCTCCGCGAGGCGCGTCCGGGCGTGCCGGAAAACGTCGTCTACGCGCGGATGCTGGCGGACATGGTGGAGCGGGGCGGCGAGGTGCCGACCATGATCCTGTGGTCGGCGGGTTGGCCGCAGCCGCCTTCGGCGCAGTACATGCCTTCGCTCCGTCCGCTTCGATCCGGAGACCTCATCTCCGTCGAGGCCGAGGCGCGTTGGGCGGGCTACGTGGCCCAGAACACGCAGCCGGTCTTCCTTGGTCGTGCGCCGGACATCTACAGGGAGCTGTTCCACCGTCAGCAAGAAGCAATTGAACGCTGCTACGAGGCCCTGCGGCCGGGTGCGACGGTCGGCGGGATATCCGACATCGTCGCGGCCCTGAGCGACGAGCGCTTCTGGTGCAGCCTCATCATGCACGGCCGAGGCCTCGGCGACGACGCGCCTATCAACATCCACAAACCGCGTGATGCGACCATGCGCGACTGGCGGATCGAGGCCAACGCGACGTTCATCGTCAAGCCGATGATCCAGACGCATGATGGGGCTCAGCGTTTGTACTGTGGCGATACAGTCGTTGTGGGGGAGAACGGCGCCGAACGGCTTGGAAAACGGGCGGCGGAACTCATCGAGATATCGTAGCTATGCCCAGGCTTGATGTGCGGAGCGCCGCCGTCGCCCGAAGCGGCGCGGTTCGGCATGGGACTGCCGCCCTATGCCCTGAGCGACAAGCTCGGCGAGCACCTCGTGGGCCTACCCTGTCCATCGGCGCATCGGACCTGGGACATTTATACCAGTACGATGTGCAACCGGTTCCGCCTGAAGTAGGATGTCGGAGGCGGAAGGTGCCGTTGGATCAACGACCGCGCCCAGACGGGTAGCCTCGATGCGCGGGTCGATGACACAGGAAATTCAGGCCGGCGTCTGGCTCCCCGTGGGCGGCGGCGACGTGGGCGACCTCGTCCGCGGCCATGACTGGGCGGCCACCCCGCTCGGCCCCATCGCCGAGTGGCCGCCCACGGTTCGCGCCATCGTCCAGACAGTGCTGCTCTCGCCCATTCCCATGGTGGCGATCTGGGGTGAGGACGGCATCCTCGTCTACAACCGGGGCTATGCCGAGGTCTGCGGTCCGCGCCATCCGCAAGCGCTCGGGGGCCGGGTGCTGGACGTCTGGCCGGAGGCGCGCGCCTTTAACGCCCGCGTCGTCGAGAGCGGCCTCGCCGGGCAAGCCCTCAGCTTCAAGGCCCAGGAACTCGAACTCTGGCGGCATGGCCGACCCGAGAAGGTCTGGATGGACCTCGACTACACGCCCATCCTCGATGAGGCCGGCAGGCCCATTGGTACGCTCGCGACGGTGCTCGACATCACCGAGCGCGTGCTGGCCGAACGCCGCCTCGCCGAGAGCGAGGACCGATTCCGCTTCCTCGACGGCTTGGCTCGGGCGACCGCGGACGCCCGCGACGCCGCCGCGGTGCTGGAGGCCACGACGCGCCTCCTTGGCGGTCACCTGGGCCTGTCGAACTGCGCCTACGCCGACATGGACGCCGACGGCGACGGCTTCACCATCCGCGGCAACTGGCACGCGCCGGACGCACCCTCGATCCTCGGACACTACAGCCTCGCCGACTTCGGCGAACTCGCGGTCCGGGAGCTCAATGCCGGCAGGCCCCTCGTCGTCAACGACAACGCCGCCGAGCTCGTCCCGCACGAGGCGCGGACCTTCCAGGCCATCGGCATCGCCGCGACGATCTGCATGCCGCTGGTCAAGGAGGGCCGCCTCACGGCCCTCATGGCCATCCATCATGCCGTGCCGCATCGCTGGTCCGACGCCGAGCTGGCGCTGCTGCGCGAGGTGACGGAACGCTGCTGGGCCTACATCGAGCGCGTCGGCGCCGAGGCCAACCTGCGCGTGAGCGAGGGACGGCTGCGGACCCTGGTCAACGCGACCTCCGACGCGGTGTACCGGATGGGCGCAGACTGGCGCGGGATGATCCGGCTCGATGGTCGCGGCATCCTGGCCGACGCCACGGAGCCGAGCGAGCGCTGGCTCGACCGCAACATCAAGCCGGAGGACCGGGCCGAGGTCCTCGCCGCCATCGCCGACGCCATCCGGCGCAAGGGGCTGTTCGAGCTGGAGCACCGGGTGCGGCGGGCCGACGGTACAGTCGGCTGGACGTTCTCCCGTGCCGTCCCGTTGCTCGACCAGGCGGGAGAGATCGTCGAGTGGTTCGGCACCGCGAGCGACGTGACCTTCCGGCATGAGGCGGAGGCGCGCCTGCGGGAGAGCGAGGCCCGCTTCCGCACCATGGCGGATGATGCCCCGGTGATGACCTGGATCACCGACGAGAACGGCGACTGCATCTACCTGAACCGGCGCTGGTACGAGTTCACCGGCCAGACCGAGGCGGAGGGGCTCGGCCTCGGCTGGCTCGACGCCATCCATCCCGACGACCGCCATCTCTCGGAGCAGACCTTCCTGGCCGCCAACGCCGAGCGGAAGTCCTTCCGCCTGGAGTACCGGCTGCGCGGCCGGGACGGCGCCTACCGCTGGGCCATCGACGCCGCCACGCCGCGGATCGCGGCGAACGAGGCCTTCCTCGGCTACTTCGGCTCGGTCATCGACATCGACGAGCGCCGGCAGGCCGAGGCGCGGCTACGCACCCTGACCGACGTCGTTCCCGCCTTCGTCTGGTTCGCCTCGCCGGACGGGCACCTGCATTTCCTCAATGACCGCTGGTGCGAGTTCACCGGCCAGACCCTTGAGGCGGCGCTGCCCGACGGTTGGATCGAGGCCGTCCACCCGGACGACCGGGCCCGGACCGCCGCGGCCTGGGCGGACGCGCGGGCGCGCGAGGTCTCCTACGAGATCGAGATGCGCTACCGGCGGCACGACGGCGCCTGCCGCTGGTACCTGGCCCGGGCCGAGCCCCTGCGGGACGCCGGCGGGACGGTGACTGCCTGGTTCGGCACCTCGACCGACATCCACGACCGCAGGCTCGCGGAGGACCGCCTGCGGGAGTTGAACGAGACGCTGGAGAGCCGCGTCGCCGAGCGCACCGACGAACTGCTGAAGGCCGAAGAGGCGCTGCGGCAGTCGCAGAAGCTGGAGGCCATCGGGCAATTGACGGGCGGCGTGGCGCATGACTTCAACAACCTGCTGACCATCATCCGCTCGTCGGTCGACTTCCTACGCCGCCCGGACCTGCCCGAGGCGCGCAAGGCCCGCTACCTCGACGCGGTCTCCGAGACCGTGGAGCGTGCAGCTAAGCTCACCGGGCAGCTCCTCGCCTTCGCCCGCCGGCAGACCCTCGACCCGCAGGTGTTCGCCCTCGACGAGCGGCTGCGTGCCATGGCGGACCTCCTCGATACGGTCACAGGGGCCCGCATCCGGGTGGTGCTGGATATCGCGGGGGCGCCCTGCCACGTGCGCGCCGACCTCAGCCAGTTCGAGACCGCGCTGGTGAACATGGTGGTGAACGCCCGCGACGCCATGGACGGCGAGGGGACGCTGACCCTGCGGCTGGCCTGCGGCGGCACGCTGCCGCCGATCCGCCGACACGCCGGGAGCTCGCATCCGTTCGCCGCCGTCTCGCTCTCGGACACCGGCGCGGGCATCGCGCCGGAGGTGCTGCCGCGCATCTTCGAGCCGTTCTTCACGACGAAGGAGGTTGGCAAGGGCACCGGCCTCGGGCTCAGCCAGGTGTTCGGCTTCGCCAAGCAGTCGGGCGGCGACGTCGATGTCGAGAGCGTCCCGGGAGGCGGCTCGACCTTCACGCTCTACCTGCCTGAGGTGCCTGCGGAGCCCAAGCCCCTGGCCGCCAAGGATGCCGCCGCTTCCGTGCTGCCCATCGGGTCCGGCCAGCGCGTGCTCGTCGTGGAGGACAACGTCGAGGTCGGGACCTTCGCCACGCAGATCCTTGAGGATCTCGGCTACCGCACGACCTGGGCGACGAACGCCGAGGAGGCGCTCGATAGGATCGGTCACGACGGATCGGACTTCGACGTGGTGTTCTCGGACGTCGTGATGCCGGGCATGGGCGGCATCGCGTTCGCCCGGCTCCTAAGGCGGCGTCTGCCGAACCTGCCGGTGGTGCTCGCCTCGGGCTACAGCCACGTCCTGGCGCAGGAAGGCGCCCACGGCTTCGAGCTCCTGCGGAAGCCGTATTCGGCCGAGCAGGTCTCCCAGGTCCTGCGCAGGGCGGTCGGACGGGATTGGCGGACCGGGAACGGTGAGGGTGACGGAATGCCGGGGCGCTGAACGGGGCGGCCTTATGGACGCGGCGCCCTACCATCCGTCACGTGATGCGGTGCCGGCCTAGCCGAGCCCCGGCCGCTCAGGCACGTCCGATCCAGCCGCGCCACGTGAAGGCGGCGAAGAAGAGTTCGACACCCCGGAAGCCGCCCGCCCGTAGCACGGCGGCATCCGTCTCGGGCGCGAGGGTGTGCAGGTGGGCCTGCACGGCGGCCCTGGCCTTCGCCGCCTGGTCGCAATCGACGCCGGAAGCGACCGCATAGGCCTCGTACCGGCCGATCCAGCGCGAGCGGCTGTCGTCCTGCGGGAAGCTTCCGTGCGCCGCCACGAACGGCGCGCCCGGCTTGAGCCGCCGGTGGATTGCCCTGACGGTGTCCTCGCGCGCGGCCGGGTCGAGGAAGTGGAGGGTGAGCAGGCAGGTCGCCGCGTCGAAGGGGCCGAAGGGCGCGTCGTCGATGTAGCCCTCGACGAGTGTGACACGGTTCATCAGCGGCCCGAGCGTGCGCTCGGCCTGGCGGAGCATCTCCCCCGCCGGGTCGACGCCGACGAAGGTCCAGCCGGGATGCATCTCGGCCAATGCCCTGAGTTCCAGGCCCCCTCCAGCCCCGAGGACCAGAACCCGCGCGTCGGCCGGCGCGTGCTCGGCGAGCAGGATGCCGGTCATCCTGTGCAACGCCTCGAAGCCGGGTACGAAACGAGGCGGTCCGTCGGCATACCGTGCGGCGGCCGCCGGGTCCGAAAAGGCAGCCACGAAGTTGGTTGGTTCAGGCTGCGCGCTATGCGTCATTGGATCGGGCCTCCCGCCCGCACGATCCGCGCTTGGCCAAGCGCGCATGAAAATCCGCGTTGAGACGGGCCAGCGTGACGTCACCCAAACGCGAGAGCAGCAAGGCCTCGGCATCCTGAAAGGCGTCCGCGAGGGCCGCGTTGACCGCCTGCTCGACGAGGCAGGTCGGCTCTTGGCTCCGGTGTCCCATCGCGAACACCTCCGGCGAACCGAGCGCGACGTAGACGTCGTGCAGGGTCACCCGGTCGAGGTCGCAGGCGATGGTCCAGCCGCCGCCATGCCCTTTCCCGGAGGCGACGAGCCCGAGGTCGCGCAGTCCGGCCATCGTCCGGCGCACCACGACCGGGTTGGTCCCCATCATCATGGCCAGCCGCTCGGACGTCACCGGCCCGTCGGCCTCGTCCATGTGGAGGAGGACGTGCAACACGCCAGACAGTCTGCCATCCCGTCTCATGAAACTTCAATAGTTGCATGATAGGGATGGTGTCAACCGAGACCAGGCCTCAGGCGGCAGTTGGCCAAGATGGAGATCCGCTGAAGCCGCACGCCCGTTGGGCCTTCGCATTTGGACGGTGTTGCTCGCTCTTGAGCCCCTGCCTCAGGCCTCAGCGACTGCCCTGAAAGGCTCAAAGGCAACGCGGTCTGCGGTTTCCGCCTCCTCGGGCGAGGCTTGGAGTTCGGGCGGGATTGAGGCGAGCGATAGGCGGCGACCCAGTCGAAATGGTCGAAACCTTTGGTTTGCCACGGAACCCAACCCTCCAAGTTGGGAGAATCCGCAGCGCCCTCGAAACGTTCTTGACTGACTGATCACTCTTTCATATCGTCCTGCCATGGCGAGACCCAAGAGCGACGCGAAGCGCAACGAGATCATGGAGGCGGCGATCAGGATCGTCGCCGAGCAGGGACTACGTGCGTCGACGGCGTCAATAGCGAAGGCCGCAGGCGTCTCGAACGGCGCCCTGTTCATCTATTTCGAGACCAAGGCCGACCTGCTGAACGAGCTCTACGTCGAGCTGAAGTTGCGGATGGCCGCCGCGACCGTGGATGGCCTCCCGGAGGAAGTCGAGCCTCGCGACCAGTTGCGGCACGTCTGGTACGGGATGCTGCGCTGGGCGCGGGAGAAACCGCTTGAGCGCCTGGCGCTGGCGCAGCTCGGCGTCTCGAACGACTTGACGCCCGCCACGCGCGACATCGCGAGCCGCCCCTACGCTCGGGTCGTCGAGCTCCTCGACCGCTGCCGCGCCGACGGTGCGATGCGCGACGCCTCCCCGATGTTCGTCGCCTCGCTGGTGATGGCCATGACGGAAGCCACCATCGACGGGATCGCGGCCGACCCGGCCGCCGCCGAACGCCATGCGGCGATTGGGTTCGACGCCCTGTGGCGTTCGATCAGCTGACCGAGAACGAGGATCGGAGACACCATGACCAATGCGGAAACCCAACCCGGCTCGCGTCGAGACCTGGCTGTCGTCACCGGAGCGTCGAGCGGCATCGGCGCCGCGACGGCGCGCGAGCTCGCCGGCCGGGGCTATCACGTCCTGGCGGGCGTCCGCCGGAACGTGGACGCCGACGCGCTGCGCACCGCGAACATCGAGCCGGTCATTCTCGACATCACGCAAGAGGCCGGGATCGCCGCCCTCTCGCAGCGCGTCGGGAACGATCCCGAGCGTCGACGGCTAGCCGTGCTGGTCAACAATGCAGGCGTGGGGATCAACGTGCCTGTGGAGACCTACGCGCTGCCGGACTGGCGCCGCCTGTTCGAGGTGAACCTGTTCGGCCATGTCGCGGTCATCCAGGCCCTGCTTCCCGCCTTGATCGAGAGCGGCGGGACCATCGTCAACGTATCGTCGGTGGGCGGCCGGGTGGCGATGGGGGCCTACGGTCCCTACGCATGCACCAAGTTCGCACTGGAAGCGCTCAGCGACTCGCTGCGCCGCGAGGTCGGTCAGCTCGGGGTGAGGGTCGTCGTGATCGAGCCGGGGGCTGTCAGGACGGAGATGCTCGGACAGGTCGGCGTCCGGGCCGAGAGGGTCATCGACGCCATGACCGTCGCGCAGCGCGGGCGCTACGCGGCGCTGTTGCGGGCGGTGGTGGCCCAGGCTGAGGCCTCGGAAGAGGGCGGGGCCTCGCCCGAGGATGCGGCCCGCACCATCGCGGGCGCGGTCGCCAGGGCGCGTCCGAGGACCCGGTACACCGTCGGCCGCTGGAGCGGGGCCTTCGTCGGCTTGACCCGCCTTCTGTCGGACCGGGCACTCGACCGGCTCCTCGCCGCAGGCCTGAAGCCGCATCTTCCCAGGTCGGCGCACGCCCCTGCGGCGGCCGGGCGGCTCGGGCGTCCGGCATGACCACGGTCCTCATCGCCGGTGCCACCGGTCTCGTCGGCGGCCTTGCCCTGGGACTGGCGCTCGCCGACAGCCGGATCGACCGCGTGGTCGCCCTGACCCGTCGCCCGGTCGAGACCCATGCCAAATTGCGAAACGTCGTCGTCGACTTTTCGGACCTCCCCGCCGATGCCGACTGGTGGAACGTGGACGGCGTCATCAGCGCCCTGGGCACGACGCGCGCCCGCACCCCGTCGCCCGACGAGTACCTGGCAATCGACCGGGACTATCCGCTCGCCATCGCACGCCTCACGCGCAGCCATGGCGCCACCCGGTTCGCGCTGGTCTCCTCGCTTGGCGCCGATCCTCGCTCGCGCTTCGCCTATACTCGTAGAAAGGGCGAACTGGAGAGCGAGCTCAAAGCGCTGGCCTTCCCGTCGTTGACAATCGTGCGTCCGAGCGCCCTCGACGGGCAACGCGAAAGCGCGCGGCTCGACGAGCGATTGGCCGTCGCTGTCTTGAAGTCCCTCACGCCCGTCTTGCCGTCTCCCTGGAGGTCGAGCTCGGCGACCGGGATGGCCAAGCTCCTCGTCGAGGGCGCCGTCGCAGCCCGGCCAGGCATCGCCGTCAAGACGAACGCCGACGTGGGATCGTGTTCGACCTGACGATCCCGCGAACGCATTCGGTGCTGGCTGCCGAGCCCGGACCCGCTCGGAGGGAGCGTCCGGTGGCTCGCTGGCGGGACCTGATTATTGTCGGCTCACCGGAGGGATGAAGCAGGCTGCCGACCGTCAGCGCAAACCGCCAGGATGAAGCAGTCGTTCATTCTCCGTCGGGTGAAGCCATGGGCGCGTGGTGCAGGGCTAGCCCGCCGGGATGCCGTGGGTGCTCGCGGCTTCGGTTTGGCGGCCCTTCGTTCCCATCGCCTGACGCGACGGGGAGGCTCGCGCGATGAGGACGAAGAGGAGCGGGGTGACGAACACCGCCAGCACCGTCGCGGTGACCATACCGCCGAGCACGCCGGTGCCGATGGCCCGCTGGCTGTTCATGCTGGCCCCCGTGGCGACGGCGAGCGGCACCACGCCGAGGATGAAGGCGAACGAGGTCATCACGATGGGCCGGAAACGCAGTTCGCATGCCTCCAGCGCCGCCTCGTGCAGGGACCGGCCCTGCGCGACGAGGTCCTTGGCGACCTCGATGATGAGGATGGCGTTCTTCGCCGTCAGGCCGATCACCGTGATCAGGCCGACCTTGAAGTAGACGTCGTTCGGCATGTCCCGCAGCAGCATGGCGAAGACCGCGCCGACCACGCCGGTGGGCACGACGAGCAGCACGGCGAGCGGGATCGACCAACTCTCGTAGAGCGCGGCAAGGCAGAGGAAGACGCAGAACAGCGCCAGCGCTAGCAGGTAGATCGCTTGAGAGCCCGACAGCTTCTCCTGCAGCGACTGCCCGGTCCAGGCGAAGTCGAAGCCCGGCGGCAGCTGCCCCGCCAGACGCTCCATCTCGGACATGGCGTCGCCGCTGGCGTAGCCGGGGGCCGCGCTGCCGGAGATCTTGATGCTCGGGTAGCCGTTGAAGCCCACGACCTGCGACGGGCCCATCGTCCATTCGACCCGCGCGAAGGACTGGAGCGGCACCATCTGCCCCTTGGCGTTGCGGACGTTGAGGTCGAGCAGGTCCTCGGCCTTCATCCGCCGGGAGGCCTCGGCCTGGACGATGACCCGCTGCATCCGCGCCTGGTTCGGGAAGTCGTTGACGTAGGCCGAGCCCAGGCTCGTCGAGAGCGCGTCGTTGATGTCGGCGAAGGTGACGCCGAGCGCGTTCGCCTTCTGCCGGTCGAGGACGAGCTCGATCTGCGGCGCGGTCGGCAGCCCCTCGACGTAGACGCCCTGCAGGATCGGGCTCTGGCCCGCCGCCTTGAGGAGCTGGTCGCGCGCGGCCGCCAGGGCCGCATGGCCCTGCTGGCCCTTGTCCTGCAGGCGGAAGGCGAAGCCGCTGGAATTTCCGAGCGAGTCGATGGCCGGCGGCGACAGCGACATGGCGATGGCGTCCGGCATCTCCCCGAGCGCCGCGTTGGCGCGGGCGGCGATGGCGTCGGCCCCGTCGCTCAGGCCGCGCTCGCCCCAGGGCTTCAGCCCGACGAAGTTGAGCGCCGCGTTCTGGCCCTGGCCGGAGAAGCCGAAGCCGAGCAGCAGGGTCTGGCTGTCGATGCCGGGTTCGCGGGCGAAATGCGCCTCGATGCGCTTGGCCACGTCGAGCGTGCGCCCGGTGGCCGATTCCGGCGGCGTCTGCGCGTCGACGATGACGTAGCCCTGGTCCTCAATGGGCAGGAAGCTCGACGGCATGCGCAAGTAGCCCCAGCCGAGGGCGGCGACGAGCAGGCCGTAGACGAGGAGCGCCCGCACCGGCCGGCGCAGCAGGCCCGCGACGCCGGAGCGGTAGGCCAGCGTGCCGGACCGGAAGCGGCGGTTGAACCAGCCGAAGAAACCGCCTTTGTCGTGGCCGTGCCCGGCCTCGATGGGCTTCAGAAGCGTGGCGCAGAGTGCCGGGGTGAGCGAGAGCGCCAGGAAGGCCGAGAAGGCGATGGAGGTCGCCATGCTGACGGCGAACTGGCGGTAGATCACGCCGACTGAGCCGGGGAAGAAGGCAAGCGGCACGAACACCGCGACTAACACCGATGTGATGCCGACGATGGCCCCGGTGATCTGGCCCATGGCCTTGGCGGTGGCCTCCCGCGGGGGCAGGCCCTCCTCGGACATGATCCGCTCGACGTTCTCGACCACGACGATGGCGTCGTCGACGAGGATGCCGATGGCCAGCACCATGCCGAACATCGTCAGCACGTTGATCGAGAAGCCGGCGAGCAGCAGCGCGCCGCAGGTGCCGAGCAGGGCCACCGGCACGACGATGGTCGGGATAAGGGTGTAGCGGACGTTCTGGAGGAACAGGAACATCACCGCGAAGACGAGCGCCATAGCCTCGGCGAGCGTCATCAGCACCTTCTTGATCGAGACCTCGACGAAAGGCGTGGTGTCGTAGGGGACGCTCACGCGGACGTTGGCCGGCAGCGTGCGTTGGAGCTGGGCGAGCTTCGCCTTCACCCCGCTGGCGGCGGCGAGGGCGTTCGCACCCGGGGCGAGCTGGATGCCGATGCCGGCGGCGGGGCGCCCGTCGAGGCGGGTCTGCATCGTGTAGGACTGCCCACCGAGCTCGACCTCGGCGACGTCGCGCAGGCGGACTAACGAGCCATCCGTGTTGGCGCGCAGCACGATTTCCCCGAACTCGGCGGGCGTGGTCAGTTGCCCCTTCACCAGCACGTTGGCGGCGATGCGCTGGCCCTCCCGCGCCGGCTGGGCGCCGACGACGCCCGAGGCGACCTGCGCGTTCTGCGCGCTGACCGCGGCCGTCACGTCGCCCGGCGTCATGCCGAGGCCGACGAGCTTGACCGGGTCGATCCAGATGCGCAGCGCCTTCTCGGACGAGAACAGGGTGGCGCGGCCGACGCCCGGCACGCGCCGCAACTCGCCTAGCAGTCGGCGGGCGGCAAGGTCGCCGAGGTCGGTCTCGCTCGCGGTGCCGTCCTTCGAGGAGACGGTCACGAACTGGAGGAAGCTGGTGCTGGCCTCCTCGACGATGACGCCCTGCTGGGTCACCGCGCGGGGCAGGCGCGCCTCAATGCGCTTGATCCGGTTCTGCACCGCCACCGTCGCCTTCGACGGGTCGGAGCCCGGCGCGAACGAGGCCGTGATCTGCGCCATGCCGGACGTGTCGCTGGTGCTCTCGAAGTACATCAGCCCCGGGATGCCGTTGAGCTCCTCCTCGATGATGCGGGTGACGCCGTCGTAGAGCCGCTCCGGCGGGGAGCCGGGGTAGGTCGCCGTCACCTGGATCGTGACCGGGGCGACGTCCGGGTACTGCGAGACCGGCAGGTAGGCGATGGAGATCGCCCCCACCAGCATGATGAAGATGGAGACCGCCCAGGCGAAGATCGGGCGCGCGATGAAGAAGCGGGTCATGGCGGCGTGATCCTGTCGGTCAGGGCTTAGAGGAGGCGGAGGCGGTCCGGGGCGCTTGCCAGGGCGACGGGTTGACCGCCATGCCCGGCTGGAGCCTCTGGAAGCCCTCGACCACGACAGTCTCGCCGGCCTTCAACCCGTCCTCGACGATCCAGCCGGCATCCGTCAGCGCCCCCGCCCGGACGGGGCGCAGGGCCACGGTCCGGTCCTCGCCGACGACGTAGACCTGTGCCACGCCGGCGCTGCTGCGCTGAATGGCTTGGGCCGGGACGAGGACGGCCCCCGGCAGCGTGCCCTGCGCGACGCGGACGCGGACGTAGGTGCCCGGCAGCAGGGCGACCTTCGGGTTCGGGAACGTGGCGCGGAGGCTGACCTGCCCCGTGCCGGGGTCGACGCTGACGTCCCTGAACAGGAGCCGCCCGGCATCCGCGTGGAGCGAGCCGTCCGGTAGGACCAGCCGTACCCCCGTCTCCTCCTTCCCCGAGGCGCGCTCGGCGAGGCGGCTCGGGTCGGCGGCCGAGGCGTTGAAGTCGGCGAAGATCGGGTCGACCTGCTGGATCAGGGCCAGCTTGGTCGCATCGCCCTGGCCGACGAGCGCCCCCTCGGTGACGAGGGCCCGTCCGATGCGACCGGCGATGGGCGCGCGCACGGTGGCGTAGTCGAGGTCGATCCGGGCGCGGGCGAGTTGCGCCTTGGCGCTCGCGACGTCGGCCTCGGCCTGGCGCAGGGCGGCGACCGCGATGTCCTGCTGGGCGGCGCTCGCGGCCTGGCGCTCCAACAGGGTCTCGGTGCGCTCCGACTGGCGCTGCGCCTGCACTTTGGTCGCCTCGGCCCGGGCGAGCGCGGCGGCCTTGGCATCCACCTCCGCCCGGTAGACGGCCGGGTCGATCCGGAACAGGACGTCGCCCTTGGCCACTAGGCTGCCTTCCTCGAAGGTGCGCTCTTGGACGATGCCGGAGACCTGGGCCCGCACCTCGGCGACCCGCGTCGAGGTCAGGCGGCCCGGCAGGTCGAGGATGCGGGGCACCGCGACCGCCGCGACAGTGACCGTCGAGACGTCGGGGGTGGCGCCCGCCGCACCGGGCCCGCCCGCGGGCTGGCCGTCTGCCGCCGGCTTGCAGCCTTGCAGGGCGAGGAGGGCGAGGCAGGCGGCGGTGGTGAGGACCGGCGTCCGGTGGAGGTAGGTGGGAATCGACATGGGGAAGGTCCGTTGGTGCCGGGCCGTCAGGCGGCCTTGCGCACGAGGCGCGCGTAGGCGCCGTCGCGGGCCAGGAGGGTTTCGTGCGTTCCGCTCTCGACCACTCTTCCGCGGTCCAGCACGACGATCTGGTCGGCTCGGCGCACGGTCGACAGGCGATGGGCGATGGTGATGGTCGTGCGGGGCTTGCCCGGCCGCGTCAGGGCCTCGACCACGGCCCGCTCCGTGGCGGTGTCGAGCGCGCTCGTCGCCTCGTCGAGCAGCAGGACCCGGGGATCGCGCAGGATGGTGCGCGCGAGCGAGAGACGCTGCCTTTCGCCGCCGGAGAAGCGGTGCCCGCGCTCTCCCACCACCGTGTCGTACCCGTCAGGCAGGGCCGCGATCAGGTCGTGCAACTGGGCGATGCGCGCCGCCTCGACCATCTGCGCCACCGTGGCCTCTGGCCGGGCGAACAGAAGGTTCTCGGCGATGCTGGCGTGGAGGAGGAACGGGTCCTGCGTCACCACCCCGAGGATGTCCGAGAGCGAATGCATGCACAGGTCCCGCACGTCGACGCCGTCGTAGAGGACGGCGCCCGCGTCGACGTCGTGGAGGCGTGCCAGGATGTGGCCGAGGGTCGACTTGCCCGAGCCGGTCGCGCCGACGATGGCGGTATGGGAGCCGGCGGGGATGTCCACCGTGACGCCGCGCAGGGTGGCGGGTCCCGACCGGTCGTAGGAGAACGTCACGCCGTCGAGGCGCACGTGGCCGGCGACCTTCGAAGGATCGAGGGTGACGGCGTCCGGTCGCTCGGTGATGCCGACCGGCTTGTCGAGGTACTCGAAGATGCGGGCGAACAGCGCCCGCGCCTTGCGGGCCTCGACGCCCGTGCGCAGCACCTCCTCCAGCGGGAACAGCATCTGCTCCTGCAGCGCGATCATGGCGACGAGCGTGCCGATGGTCATCGCCGTCCCGGCGTTCATCATCCAGCCGCCGAGGAACAGCGTGAGGGCCGGCAGGGCCTGAAGCACCAGGTCGATGACCGACCACTGCCACTGCCCGGCCGTGTGGGACCGGACCTCCAGGTCCGCCACCTCACGCGAGGCCCGCGCGAAGCGCTCGACCAGGTGCCGCGTACGGCCCGTCGTGCGGGCGAGGACGATGCCCGAGACCGACAAAGACTCCTGCACCGCCGAGGTCATCTCGGCGATCCGCTCCTGCTGCGCGTAGGTGGTCTCCTCGCGCATCCGGCCGACGCGGTTGCTGATCCAGGTCGCCAGCGGCAGCACCAGGAACGAGAACAGGGCCAGCCGCCATTCCAGCATCAGCATCGCGGCCGCCGTCATCGCGACCGCGCTGGCGTTGCGCGTCGCCTCGCCCGCGGTGTGGGTGACGAGCGCCTGGAGGGCGCCGATGTCGCTCGCGATGCGCGATTGGATGTCCCCGCCCCGGGTCGCCGTGAAGAAGCCGAGAGGCAGCGACTGGAGGTGCGCGTACACGCGCACCCTGAGGTCGTGCATCAGCGCCTGCCCGACCTTCGCGGTGACGAGGGCCTGGAGCACGCCGATGCCGGCGCCGAGCGCGGCGAGGCCGACGAGGCTTCCCGCGAGCAGCCCGAGCAGCCGCACGTCGCCCCGCGGCAGAGCGACGTCGATGATCTCCCTGAGCAGGAACGGGGCGGCGAGCCCCGCCGCCGTCGCGAGCGCGATGAGCAGGAGGACGAGCGCGATCCGGCCCGCGTAGGGACGGAACAGGTCGAGGATGCGCGCCGCGGACACGTGCCTGGATGCCACTTCGTCGTAGGCGTCGTCGCTCCCGTCCGGGGCATAAGCCGCGGCGAGTTCAGGCGTCGAGGAACGTGCCATAGCTCAGGTCCGGCCGCCGTCCGCAGGCCCGGGCCGTCCGGCATGGGTCATGGCTATGAGCCGCTTCCGGAGCGCGCCTAGCTCCGGCACCGGATCGGTCGGCTTCTCGCGCACGAGGTAGGCGATCCACGCGCCGTCGGCGGCCAGCCGGACGAACTCCAGGTCAGCGTCCCCGTCGGTGTCCCGATGGCGGTGCAGGCGCTCGGCGAACCAGTCCGACACCATCCGGCGCAGGGCCGGCTCGGCGAGGATGGAGATGTGCAGGGCCGCCCACTGGCTGCCCTCGATCATCATCGGGTCGTGCAGGGTGATGTCGACATAGGCCCGGGTGTAGCGCCCGTATGGAAGTGGGTCCTTCGCCATGGCCGCATCGATATCCGCGTCGAGCTGCGCGATGAGGTCGGCGACGACGCCCTCGACCAGCGCCTGCTTGCTGGCGAAATGGTGGAACAGCGCGCCCTTGGTCACGCCGGCGGCAAGGCTCACCGCCTGCACGGTGACCGCGGCGAGACCCTGCTCCAGGGCGAGCTTGGCGGCGCAATCGAGGAGGGTGCGCCGGACGAGCTCCGGCTGCTTCTTGCGGTGGTAGGCGGTGGCCATGGTCGTTGTCCGATGGCGCTCGGGCGCCCTTCGCCCAAATGATACCTACCTGACGGTATCTTTCAAGGGCGATTCGAGTTCGTTGAGGGCGCGCCAAGCTACGGGCGGGCTGACGCCAAGGCGTCCTTCCATCGGCGGTCGCTAATGTGCCCCTACCTGTTGACGTCATGGCCGCCGCTTTGGGGCCGCTTTAAACCCTCGAGCGGACATTCGCATCGGCGGGGAGGAAGGTCTGCAACGGGTCAATTTTGAACCCTGAAAGCAAACCTCCTTCCTGAAACGCCGCGGCCAAGTCGACCGCGGCGTCCAACTCATATCTCGGTCTGTTCAGACAGGATCAGCGCGCCATCGACTTCGATGCCGAGGTACCGCACCGTGCTCTCCAGCTTGGTATGGCCAAGCAGCAGTTGGCAGGCACGGATGTTGCCAGTACGTTTATAGACCAGTGCGACCTTCGTTCGCCGTAGGCTGTGCGTGCCGTAGGCTGCGGGGTCCAGGCCGATCAAGGCGACCCACTGGTCAACAAGCCGACCGTAGTGTCGCGTCGTGAGGTGCTGACCACGCCGAGAGCGGCTCGGGAACAGCCAGTCGCCTGCTCGTAGGCTGCGCGAAGCCAGCCAATCCGCAAGTGCCTCGCGTGTGGGCTCGGTGATCTCGAAGGGCACCGGCCTTCCGGTCTTCTGCTGGCACACCGTCGCGCGGAGGCGGACTGCATCGCCGAGGTGAACGTCGCTTACGCGTAGGCGAACAAGATCGCACCCACGCAGCTTGCTATCGACGGCAAGGTTGAAGAGGGCGAGGTCTCGCGTGCGGTTGGCGAGCTGCAAGCGGGTTCGCAAGGCCCAGATGTGCTTGGGCTTCAGAGGTGGTTTCGGTCCGACAATACGGCCACGGTTCCAAGGAACACGCGTGGTAGACGGAATGGTTGAGGTTTCCTGCATGACGAGCTCCTGGATTGAGGAGCAAGTCAGGAGACATCTGCCGATGCCGCTGAGCCTAATGCTGATGGCGGTTTGGTTCTGCAAATGCCGAGAAGAGAGTCGCGGAAGCTGATCGAGCAGCTCAGACCCGATAGTGCATCGATGAAGGCGAATGCACTCTTGCAGCCTATGACCGACTGCCCAGGTCCCCTCCCCTTCCGCTCCGCGGGTACGCCCGCAACCATGTGCAGGTACGTGACCATGCCTCAATGGACCCGAACCATGCCTCCAACGGACATGCAGACGGTCGCACACTGAAATCTTGACAGTGCTCGCAGCCAGCATGCCACCTGTTCGGTAGGCGCCAGGAGTTCGCCCCCGGCTTGTTCTGGGAAGTCAGGTCCGCGACGAACCTTACAAGCCCCGTCGCGCCGGTGGCGCGTTGGACGTCCGACCTTGTCACAAGGAAAGATCGAGCTGCTGTGCCTCGTCATCACCGGACGGTGCCTGCAGCGAAGAGAGCCCTGCACCGATCAGCCGCACGCTCCGGCGCAAGGGAAATGCCTCGCGCAGCAGGCCGAGGCTGACCCCTTCCAGCGTCGCGCGGTCCTCCAGCGCAACCGGCAGCGAACGCGCCCGGGTGATCTGGGCAAAGTCCGAGAACTTCAGCTTAAGCGTGACGGTGCGCGCCACAACTGCCTTCGCGGTGGCCACCGCCCACACCTTGTCGAGGCATGGCTGTAGGCGCTCGGCGAGCACCGCGTACTCGCTCGTATCCTGCGAGAACGTCGTTTCTGCGCCGATCGATTTGCGCTCGCGGTGCGCCCGCACCGGTCGCTCGTCGATGCCACGCGCCACTTGGTGATAGTAGTCGCCCGCGCTGCCGAAGGCCGCCCGCAACTCGTCGAGTGAGCGTGCCTTGAGATCGGCGCCGGTCTGAATACCCAGGCGCCACATCTTCGCCTCGGTCGCCGGTCCGACGCCGCGAAACTGGCCGATGGGGAGACCCTCGACGAAGCTCGGCCCCATCGCCGGTGTGATGACGAACAGCGCGTCGGGCTTCCTGTGGTCAGAGGCAACCTTGGCCAAAAACTTGTTGTAGGACACGCCCGCCGAAGCGACGAGCCCAGTTCGAGCGAGGATCGTGGCGCGGATGTCCCTCGCGACCTCGGTCGCGGTCGGCAGGCCCTTCAGGTTCTCAGTGACGTCGAGGTACGCCTCGTCGAGCGCCACCGGCTCGATAACAGGCGTGTGCTCCTCGAACACAGCACGGATCTCGGACGAGACGGCCTTGTAGGCATCGAAGCGGGGCCGCACGAACACGAGGTCGGGACAGAGCCGGCGCGCGGTGGCCGACGGCATGGCCGAGCGGACACCGAAGCGCCGTGCCTCGTAGCTCGCTGCCATCACAACGCCGCGCTCGCGCGAGCCGCCCACCGCCAGCGGCCGATCCCGCAAGCTTGGGTCGTCGCGCTGCTCGACGGAGGCATAGAACGCGTCCATGTCGATGTGGATGATCTTGCGCATGGGCGTGGAGCTGAAACCGCATCCCCTGTTGGCGACACGCGCGCGGTGCCAACTGCCTCGAAGTTCAGCGTTTGTTCCTGCTCAAGCATGTGCGGTCAAGGGGCCGTAGGCCGATACCAACCCGGATCGGCGCTTCAGTCCTCAACAGCCAGTGTCCAAAAAACCTGACAGGCAATCGAATGCCTGGAAAACGCTCGGAACCGAGCTTTCGCCTCGCGCGCCGCGAGGGACAGCTTAGTGTCACTGTCTGCAAGACCCTCTCATCGTCATCGGTCCCCTCCCCTGCCCTGGCATATTTCCAGCCGCCACACGCAAGGCAGTGACGATGTTGCGGCGGAGCAGGGGCATGGATGCTGCGCAGTTCTTTGGCGGCGACCGAACCGCCCGCATGATGTCGGAGGCCACACCTCGGTCCGTTCGGCTCCGCGCCACTTCCGGACCTTCGAACAGGGCCGTTAGAATGGCCGCTTAGCCTCCGAAAGCTGCTATTGGCATGGAATGGCAGGTCCCGGCGGCCACAACGTCCTCCGTTGCAGGCGAGCCGGCCGAAGCGGACACGCTGAAACTGCTATTCAGAAACTATACCTGTCGCATCCCGCCATCGACGCATAGTTCGGCACCAGCGACGAAACTCGCCTCGTCGCTTAGGAGGAACAGCGTGGCCGCCGCCACCTCCTCGGGACGCGCCATGCGGCCCAGTGGGATCGGCGCGATTAGTGCGGCCCGCCCCTCCTCAGGTACGCTCGCCATCATGGTGGTGTCGGTTGGGCCGGGGGCCACCACGTTCACACGGATACCCTGCGGGGCCAGTTCCGCTGTCCATGTGCGCGCGTAGGAGCGTAGGGCCGCCTTCGTCGCGGCGTAGGTTCCGTAAGGCGAAACGCCCATGACATCAGCGATAGACCCCATCAACACGACCGACCCACCCCGCCCCATCGCGCTCAGCGCCGCCTGCAACCCGAAGACAGCACCACGGACGTTGACCGCAAAGTGCCGGTCGAAATGCTCGGGCGTTCCGTCGCGCAGGGTTGCCGGTTCCGAGATGCCCGCGTTGAGGACCAACGCATCGATCCGTCCATACGCCTCCCGCACCGTCTCCACGACGCGGTGCAAGTCCTCTTGTAGGGCCGCGTCCGCAACTAGACCCCGTGCACCACGCCCGATCCTCGCGGCGGCGGCCTCGATATCGTCGGCGCGCCGCCCGGTGAGCACGACCGACGCGCCCTCGACCGCCAGCCGCTCGGCAACCGCGAGGCCGATCCCCTTCGCTCCGCCGACCACGAGAGCAACCTTGTCCACCATGCGAGCCATTTCGGAATCCCTTCATCTGCGATGGCGCAGGG
>NZ_JBEXZS010000115.1:0-14237 GCF_040593685.1 Methylobacterium sp. EM32
CCAGCGCCGCGGTTGACGGATGGGGCTTTAGCTCAGCTGGGAGAGCGCCTGCATGGCATGCAGGAGGTCAGCGGTTCGATCCCGCTAAGCTCCACCATCCCCTCCATCTGACCTGACTTTGGTGTTGGCCGCGTCGGCGACCTTTTTCGGTCGATCCCGATGTGTCGATCGCGGGTCGTGGCGTGGATTGTCCTGACTCTCTCGCAGAGTTCCCTCCTCCCGAAACTGTCCTGCCCTAATGCCGATCCTTCGCATGGTCAGGCCGGTGGAGCCTGGAACCCGGATCCGGCGAGTCCTTGACGGCGGTCGTCGTCCTCCGAATGTTGCGGACACGGTGACGGGCATTCCCAGCCTGGATCGTGGGGCATTCCCGATGGCTGACGCGTCTCCCGACACCGCCGAACAAGTCGCACGCGTCCTGCGGTCGATCGAGGAGACGCAGAAATTCGTCGCCGAGCAGCGCAAGCTGATGTCCGAGCAGGCCAAGCTTCAGGCGGAAGCTGCCAAGATGGAACGCGACCGTGCGCTCGCCCCGTGGCAGATCATCGTTGCCAGCATGGCCGTCGGCGCCGCCTTCTTCGGAGCCGGTGCGGCCTTCATCAAGCTCCTGACGTGACCTCCGACCGTTTGCGGGAATGCCTCACCCTGCTCCGCTGATCGCAGCGGGGCTTGGACGAACTCCTCGGATGCGACAACCTGGCGCCGGAGGCGGCGTCCCGCCCTTCCGTCGAGACGCGAGACGGGCCGGCTCTCCCGCCGGCGATCGATGGGACACTCTGATGCGCTGCCGCAGATCGCGGTCGGCGTCGAAGCCTGACAGCCGAACGAGGAGCGAGCGACGTTGGACCGGTGGCAGGCGATGCGCATCGTCGCGAGGGTGGCGGAGACGGAGAGCTTCGCCGAGACCGCGCGCCTCCTGCATCTGAGCCCCCCGGTGGTGACCCGGGCGGTGGCGGCTCTGGAGGAGGCGATCGGCGCGCGGCTGTTCGTGCGCACCACCCGGTCGGTGAAGCTCACCGAGGCGGGTGCGCGCTACGTCGCCGATTGCCGGCGCATCCTGGCCGACATCGCCGAGGCCGAGGCCGCGGCGGCGGGCTCCTACGGCATGCCGTCGGGGTCCCTCGCGGTGACGGCGCCGATCCTGTTCGGGCACAGCCACGTCCTGCCGATCGTGACCGACTACCTCGACGCCTACCCGGCCATGACGGCGCGCACCCTGTTCGTCGACCGGCCGGTCAACCTCGTCGAGGAGGGCATCGACGTCGCCATCCGCATCGGCCACCTGCCGGATTCCGGCCTCGCCGCCGTGAAGGTCGGGACGGTGCGCCGGGTCGTCTGCGGGGCGCCGGGCTACTTCGCGCAGGCCGGCATGCCGGTGCGGCCCGCGGACCTGAAGCAGCACCGCATCGCGGTCTCGACCGGGTCCTGGGCCTCGCCCGAATGGCGCTTCAAGGACGACGAGCGGATGACCGTCCGTCCGGCGCTCGAGACCAACACCAACGAGGCCTGCATCACCGCCGCGCTCGCCGGCTGGGGCCTGACGCGGGTGCTGCACTACCAGATCGGCCCCGCCCTGCGCGAGGGCCGGCTGCAGATCGTGCTCGCCGAGTACGAGGAGGAGCCGCTGCCGATCCACGTGCTCCATCCGGAGGGGCGGCACGCCCCCGCCAAGGTGCGGACCTTCGTCGACCTCGCGGTGGCACGCCTGCGCGCCACCGAACTGCTGAACTGAACGGGCGTCAGCCGCCGAGCGGTGAAGGCACCGGCGAGACGCCCTGCGCCGCGGCCGCCCGCTGCTCGGCCGCGAGCGCCCGGGCGTAGGACGGCTCGGCTTTCAGGCCCGCCCAGTAGGTTCTGGCGAAGTCCGGCAGCTGATCGCCCAAGCCCGCGAACTCGGCGAGCATCAGGGCGTAGCCGATGCTGATGTCGGCGGCGGTGAAGCGCCCGGCGCAGACGAAGCGCCGGTCGCCCAGAACCGTGCCGAAGCCCTTGAGCCGCGACAGGAACCATCGCGAGTAGTCCTCGACGAGGCCGGGATTGCGCCGCTCCGGCGGCTCGAACCGGCCGTAGCGCAGCACCAGGGTCTGCGGGAAGGTCAGGGTCGCCTCGCCGAAATGCAGCGCGTTGAGGTAGCGGCCGTATTCCGCCTCGTCGGGTCGTACCCCGAGCCCGCCGGCGCCGTGGCGCGCCGCCAGGTACTCGCAGATCGCCGCCGATTCGGTCATCCGCGCCTCGCCGTCCTCGAAGAGCGGGATCGTCCCCAGCGGGTTGAGGGCGAAGTATTCCTTGGCATGGACCCGCGGCGGGAACGGCAGCATCGCCAGCGCGTAGGGCAGGTCCAGCGCCTCGAGGGCCCAGAGCGGTCGGAACGAGCGGGCGCCGACGCAGTGATGCAGCTTCATTTCGTCACCAGCGGGCAGTTGCCGGCCTGGAGCGGCCGGAAGGCCTGGTCGGCGGGGATGGTCGAGACCAAGCGGTAATAGTCCCAGGGGCCCTTCGACTCGGAGGGCTTCTTCACCTCGAACAGGTACATCGGGTGGGTCACCCGCCCGTCGGCCCGCACCTCGGAGCGGCCGAACAAGGGATCCTCCGCCGGCACCCGGCGCATCTCGGCCGTGACCGTCGCCGGATCCTTGCTGCCGGTCGCCTTCACGGCCTTGAGGTAGTGCATCATGCCCGCGTAGACGCCGGCCTGGACCATGGTCGGCATCCGGCCCTTGTGGCGCTCGGCGAAGCGGCGCGACCAGGCGCGGGTGCCGTCGTTGAGGTCCCAGTAGAAGGCTTCCGTCAGCACCAGCCCCTGCGCCACCTTGAGGCCGAGGGAGTGCACGTCGCTCAGGAACACCAGCAGGCCGGCGAGGCGCTGCCCGCCCTCGGCGACGCCGAATTCGGCCCCCTGCTTGATGGTGTTGATCGTGTCGCTTCCGGCATTGGCGAGCCCGATCACCTTGGCCTTCGAGCCCTGCGCCTGGATCAGGAACGACGAGTAGTCGGTCGCCGCGACCGGGTGGCGGACCGAGCCCAGCACCTTGCCGCCGTTGCGCTCGACCACCTCCGACACGTCGCGCTCCAGCGCCTTGCCGAAGGCGTAGTCGGCGGTGATGAAGAACCAGGTATCGCCGCCTGAGCGCACCATCGCGCCGCCGGTGCCGTTGGCGAGCGCCCAGGTGTCGTAGGTCCAGTGGATGGTGTTGGGCGAGCACAAAGCCCCGGTGATCTCCGAGGCGCCCGCACCCGAATTGATCATCAGCCGGTTCTTCTCGCGCACGATCTGGTGCACGGCGAGCGCCACCGAGGAGAACGGAACGTCGAGCACGACGTCGAGGTCGTCCCGGTCGATCCACTGGCGCACGATTGCAGCGCCGATATCGGGCTTGTTCTGGTGGTCGGCGGAGAGGACCCGGATGTCGAAGCCCGGGTTCTGCGCCTTGAAGTCGGCGGCAGCCATTTCGGCCGCCACCACCGAGCCCTCGCCGGCGAGGTCGGAATAGGGCCCGGCCCGGTCGTTCAGCACCCCGAGGGTGACGCGGGTGGGGCCGGCGGCGTGTGCCTGGGCGAGGGTGAGCAGGGACGCGGCGGCGAGCGCCAGGGCGCGGCCGGTTCGGCGGAGCGTGGATGTCGGCATGGTGTCCTCCCGGTTTCGTGGCGGCATCCGGTCGTTGGTCGCCGGATGTTGGAAATCGACGTTCACTGTAAGCGCCTGCTTGGCTCGAATCGTATGCGTGTCCCATCCACGACCTCATCCTGAGGTGCGAACGCAGTGAGCCTCGAAGGAGGCCTCCAGCAGCCTCTGCGATCTCTGGAGCCCTCCTTCGAGGTCAGTCCATTTCATGGACTGACACCTCAGGATGAGGTGGTGGGTGGGTTCAGGACTGATGGTTCGACAGGACGATGCCCTTCACCATCATTCCGAAGCAGCTGAGGCGGGCCCGGGACCCTGTGTGGCGGAAGTCCGGCCGCTCCCGGCTCGATCGTCGATCAGGCCGGCTCACGCCCCACCTCGCTCCCGCAGCGCCCGCCGGATGATCTTGCCCGTCGCGGTCATCGGCAGCTCCTCCACGAAGGCGACGTGGCGCGGGTATTCGTGGGCGGCGAGCCGGATGCGCACGAAATTCTGGATCTCGCGGGCGAGCTCCGGCGTACCCGCGACGCCGCCCTTCAGCACGATGAAGGCCTTCACCGCCTCGGTCCGTACCGGGTCCGGCACGCCGACGACGCCGCACATGGCGACGGCAGGGTGGCGCAGCAGGCAATCCTCGATCTCGCCGGGGCCGATTCGGTAGCCGGCCGAGGTGATCACGTCGTCGTCGCGGCCGACGAACCACAGGAACCCGTCCGGATCGCGCCGGCCGAGATCGCCGGTGATCAGCCAGTCGCCGATGAACTTGCGCGCCGTCGCCTCCGGGTTCTGCCAGTAGCCGAGGAACATCACCGGGTCGGGCCGGCGCACCGCGATGTGGCCGGTGGTCCCGTCCGGAACCGCCTGCCCGTCGCTGTCGACGATGCGCACGTCGTGGCCCGGCACCGGCCGGCCCATGGCGCCGGGGCGGGCCGGAAACAGGTCGGCGCAGGAGGAGACGACGAGGTTGCACTCGGTCTGGCCGTAGAACTCGTTGACCGGCACGCCGAGCACCGCCTCCCCCCAGGCCAGCATCTCCGCCCCAAGGCTCTCGCCGCCGCTGCCGACCGAGCGCAAGGCAAGGCCCGGATAGGGGGTGGTGCGGGCCTGGCGCATCAGCTTCATGGCGGTGGGCGGCAGGAAGACGTTGCGCACCTCGTGCTCGGCCATCAGCCGGAACGCCGCCTCGGGATCGAACTTCTTCGCGCGGTACGAGACCACGGGCACGCCGTGGTGCAGGGCCGGCAGCAGCACGTCGAGGAGTCCGCCGATCCAGGCCCAGTCCGCCGGGGTCCAGAACCGGTCGCCGGGTTGCGGCAGGAAGCGCTGGGGCATCTCGACCCCCGGCAGGTGGCCGAGGAGCACCCGGTGGGCGTGGAGCGCCCCCTTCGGGTCGCCGGTGGTGCCCGAGGTGTAGATGATGACCGCCGGGTCGTCGGCGGCGGTGTCGACCGGCACGAAGGCGTCGGAGGCCCGGGCCACAAGCGCGTGGAAATCCTCCGCCCCGTCCGCCGGCCCGTCGATGCAGTAGACCCGCTCCAGCGCTGGCAGTTGATCGCGGATCCCGGCGAGCAACGCGGCCCCGGCCCGGTCGGTCACCACCGCCTTCGCGCCGCTGTTGCCGAGGCGGTAGGCCAGCGCGTCGGGGCCGAACAGCACGAAGAGCGGGATGGTGATGAGCCCGGCGCGAAAGCCCGTGATGTGGGCGACCGCCGTCTCGGGCGATTGCGGCAGCAGCACGCCGATCCGGTCGCCGCGCGTCAGGCCGTGCGCCGACAGCACGTTGGCGAAGCGGTTCGATAGAAGGCGCAGGTCGTCGAAGCCGTATCGCCGGACCGCGCCGTCGGTGTCGAGATGGATCAGCGCCAGCGGGTTGCCCGGGGCATGCCGGTCGCAGACGTCGGTGCCGATGTTGTAGCGGGCCGGGATCCGCCAGCGGAATTGCGCCACGAGGTCGGCGTAGCTGTCCGCACGCTGCAGCATCGGCGGTTCCACCCGTGATCGTTTGTGGACCGTCGGGCGGTCCTTCGATTGAAACGATCGTTCATTCGTTTTCAGGTGTCAACATGGAGACCTGGCCGCACGCCGTGCCACGTCCCTGGAAAACCGTTAAGGCTGCGTGGCAGCTCTCCCTGCCGAGGTCGTGCGATGAACGGGCGTGACACGGGATCGACGGTGCCCATGCGCGAACGGCCCGCCGCCCGCCTCCTGGTGCTCGACGGCGAGGACCGGCTGCTGCTCTTCCGCTTCGCCTTCCGCACCGGCGCGCTCGCCGGGGAGATGTACTGGGCGACGCCGGGTGGCGGCGTCGAGCCGGGCGAGAGTTTTGCCCAAGCCGCAATCCGGGAGCTGCGCGAGGAGACAGGCCTCCCCTGCTCGGCGACCGCGCCGATGCTCGGCGAGCGCAGTTTTCCGATGAAGATGCCCGACGGCGAGTGGGTCCGGGCACGGGAGCGCTTCTTCGCGGTGCGGGCCGGGGGCGATCCCCTCTCCCGCGACGGCTGGACGCCGCACGAGGTCGAGGTCCTGGCCGAGCATCGCTGGTGGTCGCGGGCCGAACTCGCGGCGCCGGGCGTGCAGATCTACCCGGAGGATATCGTCGTGTTCCACGACGCGGCGCGCAACGCGCTGAAAGGTCCCGCGTGACGCCGCGGGACCGGGATCGATTGCCGTTAGAGGTTGGCGAGCTCGGCGTCGAGCGACGCCAGTTCGGTGCGCGCGTCCGAGATCAGGCGGGCGTGCTGGAGCTGGAGGGCGCGGCTGTTCGCGCCGAGGCCCGCCGAGGAGCGGATCTCCGCCAGGATCCGCTCGTAATCCTGAAGCTGCGCTTCGATGCGCCGGCGGCGCTCCGCGAGGGTGTGCGGCATTCCGGTTCCCCTTGGTTGTGGGGCGGGGCCGCCGCTTGAGCGGACCCGCCATGAGCCAAGCCCGGCCGCCGGAACGGCCAGGCCCTTACAGCCAAGGTCATAGATGCGGCGAGATTGCGGCACGGCCGCCCCGGATGGGGCGGCCGGCGGTCGCAACGGGTCAGAACCCGCGATAGTAGCCGCGCGGGCCGTGGCCCCAGCCGCGGTGGCCGCCCCAGTGGCGGTGGCCGAAATGGCGCGGACCGCCGAAGCCGTAGCGCGGGCCGAAATGGCGGCGGTGCCCGTACCCGTATCCGTAGCCGCGGGGGCCCCAGTGGCGGTGACGGCCGTAGTACCCGTACTGCGCCCAGGCGGTCGGCGCGGAGGTCGCTGCCGGAGCGGCGGCCGTCTCGCTCAGCGGGGCGGCGGTCGCGCCCTGCGGCAGGGCGGCGGCACCGCCAAGGATTAGGCCGGCAGCCAGAATCACGGTCTTCAGCACGTCGTCGATTCCTACTCGTGCGAGAGCGCCTCCGAGGGGAGGCATGGACGGCGGAAACGCGCGGGACCGGAAAAGCGTTGCGCGGCTCGTGCGCGGCAGGCATCGGATCGGCGCCGCGAACGTAAGCCGATGCTTAACGATACCTTGCTACCGTCCATCCGAGGCTGTCCCGACGAGAGACGATCGGCAGATGCGAGTGACGTACACGCACCACGCCCAAACCGTGATGGCGGAACGAGATCTGGACCCCGAATGGATCGAACGAACGGTTCGTCGGCCCGACCAGGTCGAGCCGGACGTGAGGGATCCGGCCCTCCTCCGGGCCTTCGCCGCGGTACCGGGATGCGGCGGTCGCGTCCTTTGCGTGGTATACAAGCCGGCGCCCGAGGGCTGCATCATCGTGACGACGTTCCTGGACCGGCGGAGGCGTGTGACGTGAAACTCAGATATGACGACGAAGCCGACGCTCTCTACGTGCGCTTCGCCGATGCCCAGATCGCCGGGAGCGAAGAGATCAAGCCGGGTCTGATCCTCGATTTCGATGCCGACGGCCGCCTCGTCGCCCTGGAGATCCTCGACGCATCGGCCTCGCTCGCGGCCGGGGCCGATATCCGGAAGCTCGGCTCCGAGGCCGCGTGAGATCGGGCCCCGTCAGGCCATCTTGAGCGTCATGTCGACCACCCGGGCGTTGGCGGCGCCCTTCACCAGGGCGATGCCGTGCTCGCAATCCTCGCGGCGGACGTAGCCCTCGCCCGAATCGGCCACCACCTCGCCGTTCTCGGCCCGCAGGCGCCAGCGCCACTCGCCCTTGCCGTCCCGGTAGAGTTCGAAGCGCATCGCATATTCTCCCGCGGTGTTGCTCTCCGACGACAGATGGGGCCGCGCGAGAGGGCGGCAACGCCCAAGGAGCGCGTTCCGGGCCGGGACATCGTCATCCGCGACGCGTCGGACGGGCCGGACGGGCCCTTGCCAGCGTGGCCATGGGGCGGCACGGTTCGCTGGGCGATTACGACGGTCGGTGGCCTTCGGGCAGCAATACCGTCTCCTCGTCGGGCAACGGGATACGGGAAGTCCGAAAACCATGATCGTGAGGACGGGAAGCGCCGGGGCCGGCGCAGCTGAGGACGGCGCACCTGGGCAACTGCATCGCCGGTCGTTCCTGCTCGGCTCGGGCGCGTGCCTGGGCGGGCTCGGTCTCGCCGGCTGCGCGACCACCGACGGGTTGAGCCTCGCCGACGCCTCGGCCCTCTACGGGCCGGTGCCGACGGAGAAGTTTCCGATCCCGGCGGTCGATGTCAGCAAGGTCAACCCGAAATACTACCGCCGGACCGTGCAATACGCCTCGAAGGAGGCGCCCGGCACGATCGTGGTCGATCCGGCGAACTACTACGTCTACCGGATCGAGGAAGGCGGCCGCGCGACGCGCTACGGCGCCAATGTCGGCCGCGACGGGTTCCGGTGGAGCGGCGACGCCTATGTCGGGCGCAAGAGCGAGTGGGCGACCTGGACCCCGCCCAAGGAGATGATCCGGCGCCAGCCGGAGGCGGCGAAATACGCCCGCGGCATGCCGGGCGGCCTCGACAACCCGCTCGGCGCCCGCACCCTGCATCTCTACCAGAACGGCGCCTACACGCTCTACACGATCTACGCCAGCAGCGACCCGGAATCGATCGGCTCGGGCATCACCAGCGGCTGCGTCGGCCTGCTGAGCCAGGACATGATCCACCTCTACAACCAGACGCCGGTGAAGACGAAGGTGGTGGTCCTGCCGGCGTGACGCCAACGCCGGCCGAAAATTTTTTCCGGCCGCGTGTCACGATCCCCATCCCTTGCCTCGTCCTGTCGTCGGACGGGCGATCGCCCGTTCCACGCGAGGAGACGGGTGTCATGAAGATCGTGGTGATCGGGGGAAGCGGGCTCATCGGCAGGCAGGTGACCGCGAACCTCCGGGAGTTGGGGCACGAGGCGGTCGCCGCCTCGCCGAGCACGGGGGTGAACGCGCTCACGGGGGATGGCCTCGCGGAGGCGCTCGCCGGGGCCGCGGCGGTGGTCGACGTGGCGAACGCGCCGTCCTTCGAGCCCGAATCCGTGTTCGACTTCTTCGAGCGGTCGAGCCGCAACCTGCTCGAGGCGGGACGGCGGGCGGGCATCCGCCACCACGTCGCCCTCTCGATCGTCGGCACCGACCGCCTCGACGGGAACGGGTACTTCCGGGCGAAGCTCGCGCAGGAGCGGCTGATCGCGGCCGCCGGCCTGCCCTACACGATCGTGCGCGCGACGCAGTTCTACGAGTTCGTCGCCACGATCGCCGAGGCGGCGGTCGCGGGCGACCGGCTCGTCGTGCCCGACGCCGATTTCCAGCCGATCGCCGCGGCCGACGTCGCGGCCGCCCTCGCCGAGGTGGCGGTCGCGGCGCCCGCGAACGGGATTGCCGAGATCGCCGGGCCGGACCGGGCGCCGTTCCGCGACTTCGTCGCCCGCCGCATCGCCGCCGCCGGCGACGGCCGGACGGTGTCGGCGGAAGGAGCGGCGCGCTATTTCGGTGCCAGGCTGGAGCGCGGATCCCTCGTTCCCGCCGACGCGTCCGCGGCGCGCCTCGGGCCGACGCGGTTCGACACCTGGCTGGCGGCGGCCTGACCCGACGGAGGATCCCATGCGCCGGACGTTCATCGGTTTCAGTGTTCTCGCCGGGCTCTTCGCCGGTTCCCTGGCCGGAGCCGCTCCCCCGGCCGCCGCGGCGGAGTTGCGGGCGGGCGAGGCCCGCGTCACGACGGTCTTCGACCATCCCCTGCCGACCGTGCCCGGCAAGAGCCTGCGCGGCGTCCTCGTCGAGTACGGCCCGGGCGGGTCCTCCCCTGCCCACCGGCACGCCGCCTCGGCCTTCATCACCGCGACGGTGATCGAGGGCGCGATCCGCAGCCGCGTCAATGACGGGCCGGAGCGGGTCTACCGGGCCGGCGAGAGCTTCGTCGAGCAGCCGGGCGACCATCACGCCGTCAGTGCCAATGCCAGCGCCACGGACACCTCCAGGCTGCTCGCGGTCTTCGTCGTCGACACGGAGGATCGCGCGCTGACGGTGCCGGACCGGCCGTGACCGCCCCCTCGCCCCCCTGCGAGGATCCCGGCGGGACGGGATCGCTCCGCCCCCGCGCCCTGTCGCAGGCCGACGCGGCGACCGCCACCTTCGAGGCCCACCGGCCCCGGCTCCTGCGCATCGCCTACCGCATGCTCGGCGCGCGCAGCGAGGCCGAGGACGTGGTGCAGGAGGCCTGGCTGCGCTGGGTCGCGGCCGACCGGAGCGCGGTCGCGGCGCCCTACCCGTTCCTCGCCCGCATCGTGACCCGGCTCTGCCTCGACCAGATGAAGTCGGCCCGCGCCCGGCGGGAGACCTATGTCGGCGCCTGGCTGCCCGAGCCGCTGGTCGAGCCGCAGGCGGAGGGGGTGGACGAGGACGACCTCACCCTGACCCTGATGCTGGCGCTGGAGCGCCTGTCGCCGCTCGAGCGCGCGGCCTTCCTGCTCCACGACGTGTTCGACCTGCCGCTCGGCGCGGTGGCGGAGGCCCTCGGCCGCGAGGCCGCCGCCGTGCGTCAGCTCGCGGTGCGGGCCCGCCGCCACGTCCGCGCGGCCCGGCCGCGCTTCCCGGTGGCGCGGGAGGAGGGCGAGCGGATCGCCCGCGCCTTCTTCGACGCTTCGACGAGCGGCGACGTCGCGGCCCTGCGCAGCCTGCTGGCGCGGAACGCGGTGCTGCATTCGGACGGGGGCGGCAAGGTCCTGGCCTTCCGCAACCCGATCGCCGGGCTGGAGCGCCTGCTGCGCCTCTTCGCCGGGGTCCGGCGCAAGTGGGGGCCGGACCGGGCCGCGATGGTCGCGCCCCTCTGGATCGACGGGCTGCCGGGCTATGTCAGCCGCGAGCGCGGCGGCGTCGTCCAGACGACGGCGCTCGCCATCGAGGACGGCCGGATCACCGCGATCTACGTCACCCGCAACCCCGACAAGCTGCGCCACGTCGCCCGCGCCGTCGGGTCCGGCGCAGAGTCCGATCGACGGTGATGTCTCGGCAGCCTGTTCGATCGACCTCTATCGATTCTCTCACCCGCCGCGTCGTTCCGGGCTCCGCTACGCGGCCCCGGAATGACGCGGAGAGCGTCGAGACTGTCGAGCCGAGTAAACAGGCCTTCACGAGCTGAGGACCGAGCCGAGGACCGAACCCGTCAGGGGTTCGATGCCCGCGGGACGGTCGTGGTCGTCCCTCACGCGCACCGGACGGAGATAGGCGCCGTCGAACTGGGCGACCGCCCGCAAGGCCGCGAAATCCGGGACGACGAGTTGCTGGCGCTTCAACGCGATGAGCCCGGAGGCGCGCAGATCCTGCAGCGTGCGGTTCACGTGCACGGTCGAGATCCCGACCGCCTCGCCGAGATCCTCCTGCGTGAGCGGCAGGAGGCAGCCGTCCTCGTCCGCCAGTCCGACCGCGCGCAGGCGGGTGACGATCTCGCACAACAGATGCGCGATGCGCCCGCGGGCGGTGTACAATCCGAAGCTGGCCGTCCATTCCCGCTGGATGGCGGAGACCGCGAGCCGGTCGAGCCAGAAGGCGCGCAGGATGCGCGGATGCGTCTCCGCCGTCGCCAGGAGGGCGCGGCCCGGGATCCGGGCCGCGCGCACCGCCGTCAGCGTGCCGACGGAGTAATTGACCACGTCCGGAAACACCGCCGCCGCGCCGCAGGCATCGCCGGGCATCACGAAGCCGATGATCTGCCGCCGGCCGTCCTCCAGCTGCTTGTAGGCGCAGGCCCAGCCGTCCAGGACGACGCAGACCTCCCGGGATTCGGCGCCGTCGATGAGCAGGTCGCGGTTGGGATCGACCCAGGCGGTCTCGTGAGCGAGCCGCCGCACCGTCTCCTCGTCGTCCGGGGAAAGAGGCGCATAACGACCGAGCTTGCGGATGAAGTGGTGCGGCACGCCCGGCCTCGCGAAGTCCGCCGGGAGTGTATGTTTCCTGACAGACCTTCGAATTGATCTGGATCAATCGTGCAGCGTGGTCCGATGCCGCCGGTCCTCACCTGCCCGAATCGATCATCAACGCCGTGCGCACGAGCTCGGCCAGGCTGCCGGCCTGCATCTTCGCCATCACGTTGGCCCGGTAGACCTCGACCGTGCGCGGGCTGATGCCGAGATCCTGGGCGATGACCTTGTTGGGCTTGCCGGCCACCAATTCGTCGAGGACCTGGCGCTCCCGCTCCGAGAGCGCGGCGACGCGCTGCCGGATCTCGTCCCGGGCGGCGTCCCGCTCGGCGCTCCGGCGCCCGCTCTCGAGGGCGGCGCGCACCGCCGCGAGGAAGACCGCGTCGTCGAACGGCTTCTCGATGAAGTCGACCGCCCCCTCCCGCATCGCCGCGACGGCGAGCGGCACGTCGGCGTGGCCGGTCATCACGATCACCGGCAGCCCGTCGCCCCGCGCCTTGAGGCGGCGCAGGAGCTCGATCCCGTCGAGGCCCGGCATGCGCACGTCGGTGACGAGGCAGCCGGCGGGGTGCGCGACCGCCTCCAGGAAGGTGAGGGCCGAGTCGTGCAGGCGCACCGGGATCCCGTCGGAGGCGAGCAGGAAGGCGAGCGAGCGACGGACCGCGAGGTCGTCGTCGACCACGTGCACCAACATCTCACCCGACATCGTCGAGCTCCCTCCGGTCGACCGCCCGCAACGTGAAGTGGAACCGCGTCCCCTCGCCCGGCCGCGACGCGGCCAGGATCTTGCCGCCATGCGCCTCCACGATGGTGCGGCAGATCGAGAGCCCGACCCCCATCCCGTGCGCCTTGGTGGTCACGAAGGGCTGGAACAGGCGGTCCGCCACCTCCGGCGCCAGCCCCGGGCCGGTATCGGCGACGGCGACCTCGACGAGGCCGTCCTCCGGCAGCGCCCGGGTGGTCACGCGCAGCTCGCGCCGGGGCCCGTCCTGCATCGCCTCGATGGCGTTGCGGATCAGGTTGAGCAGGACCTGCTGCACCTGGATCCGGTCGGCGAGGACGAGGGGCGCCCGCGGGTCGAGGGCGAAGGTGACGCGCACGCCGCGCTCCCTGGCGCCGACGAGGGCGAGCGCGCTCGCCTCCTCGATCAGCTTCGGCAGTTCCTCGATGTGGCGCTCGCCCTCGCCGCGGGCGACGAACTCGCGCAGGTGGCGGATCACCTGCCCCGCCCGCAGGGCCTGGTCCGCCGCCTGATCGACCGCGTCGGCGAGCATCGCCAGGTCGGGAGCCTGCGCCCCGCCGGCGCCCTGCATCCGGTCGAGGAGGCGGCGGCTGCCCTTGAGGTAGCTGGCGATGGCGGTGAGCGGCTGGTTGATCTCGTGGGCGAGGGTCGAGGCCATCTCGCCGAGCGCGGTGAAGCGCGACATGTGCACGAGCTCGGATTGCAGCTCCTGCAGCCGCGTCTCGGTGCGCTGGCTCTCGGTGAGGTCGCGGATGAAGCCCGTGAAGTAGCGCGCGCCCGAGGAGCGCATCTCGCCGACGGCGAGCTCCATCGGGAAGGTCGAGCCGTCCCGGCGCTGGCCGACCACGACGCGCCCGATGCCGATGATGCGGCGCTCCCCCGTGGCGAGGTAGCGGGCCATGTAGGAATCGTGCCGGCTGCGATAGGGCTCGGGCATCAGCAGGCTGACGTTGCGGCCCACCACCTCCTCGGGCGCGTAGCCGAACTGGCGCACGGCCGCGGCGCTGAAGGACTGGATGCGGGCCTCCTCGTCGATGACCACCATCGCGTCCGGGACCGTCTCCAGGATCGAGCGCAGATGCGCCTCGCGGGCGCGCAGCTCGATCTCGGCCTGGCGCTGCGCCCGGATGCTGAACACGACCCCGCGGTGGCGCACCGGCCCGCCCCCGGGATCGATCTCGACGCTGCCGCGCGAGCGCAGCCAGTCGGTCGCGCCGTCGGGGCGCACGACCCGGTAATCGACCTCGTAGGCGCCGCCCCGCGCGAGGGCTTGCCGGATCGCCCGGGCCCGGGCCTCGCGGTCCTCCGGATGGACCAGCTCCTGCGACGCCTCGAAGGTGGTCAGGCGCTCCGGCGGGACGCCGAACAGGGCCGCGCCGCTCGGCGAGACGGTCACACGGCCGGTGGGCACGTCGAGCGACCAGAAGCAGATGCCGACCTCCTCGAGGGTCCGGCGCAGCTCCTCGGCGCGAAGCGACTCGGGGGCCGGCGAGGCGGGATCCTGACCGCCGGGGGCGGGGTCTTGCCCATCAGGGGCGGGGCCTTGCCCATCCGGGGCGAAGT
>NZ_JBEXZS010000116.1:0-69016 GCF_040593685.1 Methylobacterium sp. EM32
GCCGCATCCCGCGCTTGCGCCCCGGGCGAGGCCCCCCCGCGGCGCAAGCGCGGGATGCGGCGCCGGCCCGACCTGTCGGTGCTGGAGGAGCGCATCGGCCACCGCTTCGCCGACCGCGACCTCCTGGTGCGGGCGCTCACCCATGTCAGCGCCACCAACGGCCGCGGCAGCTACCAGCGCCTGGAATTCTTGGGGGACCGAGTGCTCGGCCTGGCGGTCGCCGACGGGCTCTACAACGCGCTGCCCGGCGCCGACGAGGGCGACCTGTCGCGGCGCCTGTCGAGCCTGGTGCGGCGCGAGAGCTGCGCCATGGTGGCCAATGCCTGGGAGGTCGGCCCCCATCTCAACCTCGGCGGCGGCGAGGTCCATGGCGGCGGGCGCCGCAACTCGGCGATCCTCGCCGATGTCTGCGAGGCGATCCTCGGGGCGGTCTTCCTCGATGCCGGCTACGGCGCCGCCAAGGCGGTGATCGACCGCGCCTTCGAGGCCGACCGCCAGACCGAGGGGACGCGCAGCCGCGACCCGAAATCCGCGTTGCAGGAATGGGCGCAGGCACAAGGGTGGCCGACGCCGGTCTACGTGGTGGTGGAGCGGGCCGGGCCCGACCACGCGCCGCAATTTCGTATCGAGGCCCGGGTCTCCGGCGTCGCGCCCGGCATCGGCATCGGCGGCTCGAAGCGCCTGGCCGAACAGACCGCCGCGCGCGCGCTGCTGGAGCGCGAGGGGCTGTGGACCGGGGACGAACCCGGGGAGCAGGCAGAATGACGGACGACACGAACCCCGAGACCGAAGGCCCCGAGGAAGCCGGCCCGCAGGAGGCCCGCGAGGACACCAGGGCCGGCTTCGTCGCCCTGATCGGCGTGCCGAATGCCGGCAAGTCGACCCTGCTCAACAGCCTCGTCGGCACCAAGGTGTCGATCGTTTCGCGCAAGGTGCAGACCACCCGGGCGCTGATCCGCGGCATCGCCGTGGAGGGCGCGGCGCAGATCGTGCTCGTCGATACGCCCGGCATCTTCGCGCCCAAGCGCCGCCTCGACCGGGCGATGGTGACCTCGGCCTGGAGCGGCGCGGCGGATGCCGACGCGGTCTGCCTCCTGATCGACGCGCGCAAGGGCGTGGACGAGGAGGTCGGCGCGATCCTGAATCGGATGCCGGAGCTGAAGCGCCCAAAGTACCTGGTGCTCAACAAGATCGACCTGATCGCCCGCGAGAAGCTGCTGGCGCTCGCCGCCTCGCTCAACGAGCGGGTGAAGTTCGAGCGCATCTTCATGATCTCGGCGCTCACCGGCGACGGGGTCGACGACCTGCGCCGCGAGCTCGCGACCCGGATGCCCCCGAGCCCCTGGCTTTATCCCGAGGATCAGGTCTCCGACGCGCCGCTGCGGATGCTCGCCGCCGAGATCACGCGGGAGAAGATCTACGACCGGCTGCACGAGGAGCTGCCCTATTCCTCGACCGTCGAGACCGACCAGTGGCAGGTCCGGCCCGACGGCTCGGTGCGGATCGAGCAGACCATCTTCGTTGAGCGCGAGAGCCAGCGGAAGATCGTGCTCGGCAAGGGCGGCCAGACCATCAAGGCCATCGGCCAGGCCGCGCGGATCGATATCGCCGAAGCGGCGGAGGCGAAGGTCCACCTGTTCCTGTTTGTGAAGGTGCGGGAGAACTGGGCCGACGATCCGGAGCGCTACCGCGAGATGGGCCTGGAATTCCCGCGCGGCTGACCCTCGTGACCGATCCGATCTCCCCCCGTCCAGGCGTCTACGGACACCCGCCCGCCGACCTCGCCGAGGTGCCGGGCGACGCCCTGCAACTCTCGCCGCTCGTGCCTGGCGGCACGGCGCTCGAAGAGCTGGCGCCAGGCTCGCTCCCCGGCCTAACCATGCTGGCGCCGCCCGGCACCGTGGAGCGCCGCCACGTGCTGGCCCTGGGGCTCCGGGCGCTGGCGCCCGGGGCACCGCTGACCGTGCTCGCCCCGAAGGACCGGGGTGGCTCACGGCTCGCCCGCGAACTCTCGGGCTTCGGCTGCCGTCTCGACGAGAGCGCCAAGAGCCACCACCGCATCGTCCGCACCTTGCGGCCCGACGCACCGACCGGGCTCGACGAGGCGATCCGTGAGGGCGCCCCGCGGCGCCTCGACGAGATCGGCCTGTGGACGCAGCCGGGCATCTTCTCGTGGAACCGGATCGATCCCGGCACCGCCCTGCTGATCGAGACCCTGCCCGCCCTGTCCGGACGCGGTGCCGATCTCGGCTGCGGCCTCGGCATCCTCGCCCACGCCGTGCTGGCCTCGCCCAAGGTGACCGCCCTCGCCCTGGTCGACAACGATCGCCGGGCCGTCGAGGCGTCGCGGCGCAACGTCGACGATCCGCGCGTGACGGTGACATGGACCGACGCCCGCACGGCCGACGCCGTGCCGGAGCGCCTCGACTTCGTGGTGATGAACCCGCCCTTCCACGACGGCGGCGCCGAGGACCGGGCGCTCGGCCAGGCCTTCATCCGCCGGGCCGCGGCGGCGTTGCGGCCGGGCGGGACGCTGTGGCTCACCGCCAACACCCATCTGCCCTACGAGGCGACGCTCGGAGAAGTGTTTCGCGAGGTGACGCAGCGGGCGGCCGCGCAGGGCTACAAGATCCACGAGGCGCGCAAATGAGTGGCGCGCACATGAGCGCTCACCGATGAGCAGCAAGGCGAAAGTGGCGTCGGTCCGGCTCGACCGGTTGCTCGCCAATCTCGGCTACGGCTCGCGGCGCGAGATCCAGATGCTCGCCCGCGCCGGCAAGGTGGTTCTCGACGGCGCTCCCTTGTACGACGCCGACCGGCGCATCGCCCTCGACCCGGATCTGCCGGCCCGCCTCACGGTCCAGGCCAAGCCCCTCGACCCGCTGCCCGGGGTGGCGCTGATGCTGCACAAGCCGCTCGGCGTGACCTGCTCGCACAAGGAGGCCGGCCCGCTAGTCTACGGGTTGCTGCCGCCGCGCTGGCGTCAGCGCGAGCCGGCCCTTTCCACGATCGGCCGCCTCGACAAGGAGACCTCCGGCCTCCTGCTCCTCACCGACGACGGGGCGCTGCTGCACCGGATCATCTCGCCGAAGGCCAGCGTCTCGAAGCGTTACCAGGTGACCCTGGACCGCCCCTTGCGCGGCGACGAGGGCGCGATCTTTTCCTCCGGCACCTTGATGCTGGAGGGCGAGGAGAAGCCGCTGCTGCCGGTGACCCTGGAGGTGCACGGCCCGACGCGCGCCGCCGTGACCCTGACGGAGGGGCGCTACCATCAGGTCCGGCGGATGTTCGCGGCGGTCGGCAACCACGTCACGGCGTTGCACCGGGACCGGATCGGCGCGCTGGACCTGCCGGCGGACCTGGAGCCCGGGCAGTACCGGGTGATGGGGGAGAGGGACGTGGCGCGGGTGTTCGGGGCGGTGTGAGTGGGGCGGCCTACGCCCGCGTTGCAATCAAGCCGGGGCAAGCTCCGTGGCCCGCCGCGGGGATTGCAGCACCGTCTCGGCCTCGCGGCGCGACAGGCTCTCGACCAGGGCGGCCCAGCGCATGCCGACCTCGTGGCCGAGGGTGAGCCGGCCGGCCTCGTCGTAGCGGCGCCAGCCGCAGCGCGGCGCGCCGTCCGCCCCGACCTCGTCGTAGGTCTCGTAGCGCGCGACCAGCCGGTCGTCGCGGTCGTATTCCTGGTGGAACCAGCACATCCCGAACACCCGGCCGCCGCGGCCGAGTATGCCGGCGCTCTCGAGCCGGTGCTCGCCCGGAATGCGGAAGATGGTCTCGAAGGCGGGAGGCGCGCAGCGCATGGGCATCTCCGTCGCTGATCTGTCGAGGGAGCGGCGCCGGCACGGACGGGGCGCCGAAACGGTCTTGCAAAGTCGAGCCCGGCGGGCCGGCGCGGCTCCGGGGATTCCCGGAGATCGCGCGTTAATTATCCCTACGCAATTTGTGCGCTGCAACCATCCGGGCGTCAAGCCCGGATGGTTCGACTCGCGGCTGTGCGAATTACTGACCTTTCGCGGCGATCGCCTCGGCCCAGGCCACCGAGCGGCGGGCCATCGGGATGTGCTGGCGCTCGAACATACGACCGTTGATCTGGATCGCGCCGCGCTTGGCGTTCTCGGGGCGCTCGTAGACCTCGATCACCGTGCGGGCGACCGCGACCTCCTCCTCGGTCGGCGCGAAGGCGGCGTTGGCGAGCGGGACCTGGTTCGGATGGATCAGGGTCTTGCCGTCGAAGCCGAGGATGCGGGCCTGCTCGCATTCCTGGCGGCAGCCGTCCGTATCGGAGAAGTTATTGTAGACGCCGTCCAGAATGGTCAGGCCCTCGGCGCGGGCGCCGGCGAGCGCCGTCATCAGCCAGGGCATCATCGGCGCGCGGCCGGGCACGATCTGGGTCCAGGTGTCCTTGGCGAGGTCGTTGGTGCCGAGCACGAAGCAGGTCAGCCGGGTGCCGGGGTTGCGCCGGGCCGCGGCGATCGCCTGGATGTTGAGGATCGAGGCCGGGGTCTCGATCATCGCCCAGATCTTGATCTCCGGCGGCGCATCGAGGGCCTCCAGCCGGTCGGCGATGTTCTCGAGCACCGCCGGGGAGGAGACCTTCGGCATCAGGATTGCGTCGGGCTTGGCCTCGATCGCGGCGCGCAGGTCGGCCTCGCCCCAGGGGGTCTGGGGGGCGTTGACCCGGATGATCAGCTCGCGCTCGCCGTAGCCGCCCTGGCGCACCGCGGCGCAGACCTGCTCGCGCGCCATCTCCTTGGCGTCGGGCGCCACCGCGTCCTCAAGGTCGAGGATCAGGGCGTCGGCCGCCAGGGTGCGGGCTTTCTCCAGCGCGCGCGGGTTGGAGCCCGGCATGTAGAGCACGCTGCGGCGGAGGCGGAGGTCGATCATCGAAGGCGTTCCCCGAGAGCATCGTCCGACGGCGTGGACCCTGATCCGTCGGAGACGATGCGGCCAAGTCGAAGGGCCCAGGGCAGCGTCCGACGACGCGATCGGGCGCTGCCCTAGCGGTCGCTCCTGCTTACGGCAGCGCGCTATTGCGATGCAACAAGCCGAATGCGGAGGGCGCCCCTCGCAGCCTACTCGGCGGCGATGCGCCGGGGCCGGAGATCGAGGGAGGCGTGGCCGAGCGTCTCCGCCACCGCCGTCAGGGTCCGCGACAGGGCCTCGAAGCCGGGGCGCGGCACGAGCTTGCGCTCGTCCATGTAGAGGGCGCGGTTGACCTCGATCTGCAGGGCATGGCGGCCGAGGGCCGGCTCGCCGTAATGCTCGGTGATGAAGGCGCCCGCATAGGGCTTGTTGCGCACCACCCGCAGGCCGTGGCCGCGGAAGGCGGCTTCGGCGCAGTCGACGAGGTCCGGCGCGCAGGACGTGCCGAAGCGGTCGCCGAGCACCACGTCGACCGCGGGCCCCTCGTCGCGGGCGAGGCTGGTCGAGGGCATCGAGTGGCAGTCGATCAGGACGGCGTGGCCGAAAGCCCGGGCAGTGCGTGCCACAAGCTCCTTCAGGGTACGGTGATAGGGCTTGTACAGATCCTCGATCCGCGCCAGCGCCTCCTCGACCGGAAGCCGGGCGCGGTAGATCTCCTGGCCGTCCGCCACCACCCGCGGCACCGTGCCGAGGCCGCCGGCCACCCGCATCGAGCGCACGTTGACGAAGGACGGCAGCCGCCCGTCGAACATCCGCGGGTCGAGCTCGTAGGGCTCGCGGTTCACGTCGAGATAGGCCCGCGGGAAGGCGGCCTGCATCAGCGGCGCGCCCAAGGCCACGACGGGCGCGTAGAGCCGGTCGACGAAGGCGTCCTCCGAGCGGCGCAGGGCCACCGCGTCGAGCCGCGAGGCCGCCACGAAGGAGGCGGGATAGACCGCTCCCGAATGGCCGGTGTTGTAGACGAACGGCAGGGTCTGCCGCTCCGGCTCGTCCACCCGGAAGGGCGGCGTGAACAGGCTGGCGGGAGAGACCCGGCTCATCCGGCCGTCCGGAGGAGCAGGGTGGGGACGGGACGCGATCGCACCTTCATCCGGCTAATCTGGCGCCCCTTCCCCGGCCTGTCCACTGCGGCGAGAGGGAGACGTAGCGTCAGAATTCCGCCGGGGGAAACCGGTCCGGCGGGCCCGGCGTCAACACTCTGTTTACCACGCGGCCGCTTTATGGAATGAACGCACCGAATCGGTATCCGGGACTTTCGTTCATGAAGATCCTCCTCGCGGAAGACGACAACGACATGCGTCGCTTCCTCGCCAAGGCGCTCCAGAACGCGGGCTACGACGTGGCCTCGTTCGACAACGGGCTCTCGGCCTACAACCGCTTGCGCGAGGAGCCGTTCGAGCTCCTGCTCACCGACATCGTGATGCCCGAGATGGACGGCATCGAGCTGGCGCGCCGCGCCACCGAGCTCGACCCCGACATCAAGGTGATGTTCATCACCGGCTTCGCCGCGGTGGCGCTCAACCCGGATTCGAAGGCCCCGAAGGACGCCAAGGTCCTGTCGAAGCCCTTCCACCTGCGCGAGCTCGTCACAGAGGTCGAGAAGCTGATGGCGGCCTGAGGCCGCCCCGGGTCGAGAAGCTGATGGCGGCCTGAGGCCGCCGCTGGCGCGGCTGTCCGCGGGCCCCTATATCGGGGTCCTCCCCAGCAACGCGCGAGCGGACGGATGCAGCCGGTCACGATCTACACCACCAGCTGGTGCCCCTATTGCGCGGCGGCGAAGTCGCTGCTGCAGGAGAAGGGCGCCGCCTTCACCGAGATCGACGTCGAGGCCAAGGCGGGCGCCCGGCGCGAGATGATCGACAAGGCCGGCGGCCGTACCAGCGTGCCGCAGATCTTCGTCGGCACGACCCATGTCGGCGGCTGCGACGACCTTTACGCCCTCGACCGCTCCGGCAAGCTCGACCCGCTCCTCGCCGGCTGACGGGACGCCCCTTCCGGGACGGCGCCGTTCCGGCGTAAGCTTCTCGGAGTCTTCCGGAGTCGCCCCATGACCGCTCCCCGCTTCGTCGCCGCCTGCGTGCAGATGCGCTCCGGCCGCGACCCCGCGCAGAACCGCGACGCCGCGGTGGCGGGGATCCGCGAAGCGGCGGAACGCGGGGCGCACTACGTCCAGACGCCCGAGATGACCTCGCTCCTCGAGCGTGACCGGCCGAGCCTGTTTCAGAAGATCCGCACGCCGGAGGACGATTCGACCCTCGGCGCGTTGCGCGACGTCGCCCGCGAGCGGGGAATCGTGGTCCATGTCGGCTCGCTCGCCGTCAAGAACGGCGACAAGGTCGCTAACCGCGCCTTCGTGATCGACCGCGAGGGCGCGATCATGGCCGCCTACGACAAGGTCCACCTCTACGACGTCGACCTGCCGAACGGCGAGAGCTACCGCGAATCCGCGACCTATACCGGCGGCGCCCGGGCCGTCGTCGCCGACCTGCCCTGGGGCCGGCTCGGCGTCGCGATCTGCTACGACGTGCGCTTCCCCGCCCTCTACCGGGCCCTGGCCGAGGCCGGGGCCGAGATCCTGTCGGCGCCCGCCGCCTTCACCCGCCAGACCGGCGAGGCGCATTGGCACGTGCTCCAGCGCGCCCGCGCGATCGAGACCGGCTCGTTCATGATCTCGGCCGCGCAGGGTGGCCGGCACGAGGACGGGCGCGAGACCTACGGCCATTCGCTCATCGTCGATCCCTGGGGCCGGGTCCTCACCGAGGCCGACGGCAGCGAGCCGGGGGTGATCCTGGCCGAGATCGACATGGCCCTCGTCGCCGATGCCCGCGCCCGCATCCCGGCCCTGCGCCACGCGAAGCCCGTCGTCGTCGAGGGCGCCCGGGCCTGACGATGGGCCAAGGCCGCGCGGCATTCCCTTGGTGTCGGATTTCCGCCACAAGGGATGCCTCGCGCGTCGCAGCCCCTCGCAACCGCGCGCCCGCCCCCCGATATCCCAATCATGATCCGCTACGCCCTGTCCTGCGATTCCGGCCACAGCTTCGAGAGCTGGTTCCCGTCGAGCGAGTCCTATGACGAGCAGGCGCGGGCCGGCTTCGTGACCTGCCCGTTCTGCAACAGCCCGAAGGTGGCCAAGCAGATCATGGCGCCCTCCCTCGGCCGCGCCGCGAACCTGCCGGCTCCCGTCGAGGCGCCGAGCGCGCCCGCGGCCCCCGTTCCTTCTCCCGCCGAGGCGCCGGTCAGCCTGGTCTCCGAGCCCGAGCGGCAGTTGCGCGCGATGATCCGCGCCCTGCACGAGCACGTCGCCCGCACTGCCGACCATGTCGGCGAGAACTTCGCCAGCGAAGCCCGCCGGATGCATTACGGCGAGACCGAGCAGCGGGCGATCTACGGCGAGGCGAGTCTCACCGAGGCGCGCTCACTCCTGGAGGACGGGATAGCGGTGCAGCCACTGCCGTCGCTGCCGGACGATCGGAACTGAGGGCGCTCGCGTCTCGCCTCGATCTCAGTATCCGACCCCTTTCCCGGATCTCCTTCCACTGACGCTCCAGTCGTCCGGGAAAGGGAAGGAGACTGGAAAGAGTAGATTCTTCACTATCCTATCGCGGATTAGCTCTCCAGAAACAGCACCGAACGGTCCGAGGCCTCCAGTACCGTCTCAGCGAGTGGCCCGAAGGCGGCGCCGTCACCGGCGCGGCGCGTGACGCCCATCACGATCAGGTCGTGATTCCCCGCCCGGGCCTGTCTCAGGATCTCCCGCTCGGGTGCACGGGTGGCGCGCACCTCCGTCCGCACGCGCAGGCCCGCCTGCTCGGCGAGGTCGAGCACGTCGCGCAAGGCAGCCGAATCGCCCTGGCCCAAGCCCGTGAGGCGTCGGCGCGGGCCGGCGGCCTGCGACAGGAACAGCACCGTGAGCGGCGCGCCCGCGCCGCGGGCGAGCGTCACGGCGATCTCGGCGCCGCGTCTCGCGGCCCGGGTGCCGTCGATCACCGCCAGGATCGAGAGGGCGGCGCGCTCGGGGTCCTCGCGATGCGCCCCTCGCGCCGCCGCGATGGCGAGCGGCCCGTCAAACCGCTCGGCCGCACCGGCCACCGCGTCGGCGAGGCCGCCCTCGGGCGCCACGGTGGGGTCGATGCCGACGATCAGGAGGTCGTAGCCCTTGGCGGCCTCCTCGGCCACAACCTCCGCCGCCGGCGCGTCGCGGGCGAGCTCGGTCACCTCGACCGTCCCGGCCTCCGCGTCGGGCGCGCCTTGGCGCACGCCCTCTGCGGCCTCCTTTACGGTACCGGACAGGACGGCGCCGTCCTTGTCGGGCCCGAGCCGCACCACCGTCACCGGCATGCCGCGCGAGCCGGCGACGAGGCCGGCGATCCGGGCGGCGAAGCGTCCCTTCGCGCCGTCATCGGCGGCGACGAGCAGGCGTTCGAGGTTGGCGACGAAGCCGCGCTCCTCCGCCGCTTCGCGCTCCAGCCGCTCCTTCTCCTCGCCCTTCAGCGGCAGGCGGTGGAGCGCCCAGCGCAAGGTCGGCGGCATCGCCAGGGTGGTGATCAGCGCCATCGCGACGATTATGGTGAACAGGTCCTGGCTCAGCGCCCCCATGCCGAGCCCGATCGAGGCGACAATCACCTCGGTCGAGCCGCGGGCGTTCATGCCGCAGGCGAGCGCCAGGGATTCCGACCGCCGCAGGCCCCCGAGCAGCCCGCCCGCGAAGGCGCCGGCGAACTTGCCGAGGCTCGCAATGGCGATGAGCCCGAGGGTGAGGAGCAGGAGGCGCGGGTCGCGCAGGATGGTGAGGTCGGCGCTGAGCCCTGCGAGCCCGAAGAAGATCGGCGCGAAGAGCGCGGTGACGACGCCGCGCAGCTGCTCGTCGATGCGCTTCGTCAGGATCGGCGACTGGCCGACGAGGAGGCCGGCCACGAAGGCGCCGAGCACGGTGTGCACGCCGATGGCTTGCGTGATCAGCGCCAGCACGCCCATCAGCACCAGGATCGCGGTGATCACCGCGGCCTCGCTCTGCAGCGAGTCGTTCGCCCAGCGGATCAGCAGGAAGACGAGGCGGCGCCCGACCGTCAGGCTGAGGCCGAGGAACACCAGGGTGCCGGCGAGGCTGCGACCGACCTCCCACGGATCGATGGTGCCGGCTTGCGCCAGGCTGAAGATCACCGCGATGATCACCCAGCCGATCGTGTCGTCGATGATCGCCGAGGCGACGATGACCTGGCCGACGTTGCGGCGCAGAAAATCCATCTCCCTCACCACCATCGCGACGATCTTGACCGACGAGATCGCCAGCGCCGTGCCGAGGAAGAGCGCGGTGACGAGGCGCAGTTCCGGGTGCGGCAGCATCGCCTCGGGCAGGAACCACCCGAGGAGGAAGCCGCAGCCGAACGGCACCGCGACGCCGGTGACCGAGACGCTGAGCGCCGCGCGCCGGACCTTGCGCACCAGGGCGAGGTCGGTCTCCATGCCGGTCATCAGCAGGAGGAGCAGGATGCCGAGCTGGGCGATGCCATCGAGGAGCGCCTTCTGGTCGCGGCCCGGAGGAAACAGCCAGGCTTGCGCCTCCGGCCAGACCGCCCCGAGGAAGGACGGCCCGAGCAGGATGCCGGCGAGCAGCTGGCCCATCACCGCCGGCTGCCCGACGCGCAGCATCGTCTCGCCGAGCAGGCGCCCGACGGTGAGGAGCAGCACGATCTGGACGACCAGCACGACCTCGGACGGGCCGCCGCCCGAGCCGATCCCGGCGGCCTGCGCGGCGCCGGCTGCGAGGAGCGCAAAAACTGGAATCAAGACCGGAAGGGCCGGGATCAAGACCGGGAACGCCGGCCTCACGCGGCGGGTCCGCCGGACGGGGTAGGAGGTGAGGGCGGAGGAGCGTAGGTCTCTCGCACGCGGGTCTCTCGTGTCCTCTCGCTTCGAGCGAGCGTCAACCGAGGGACGCTTAGCCGGTTCCGGGCGGCGCGCTGTCTTTCGGATGGTGCCCGTACGACGCCTTTGTCATCGATCGTCGTCGGCTGTCGCGACGGAATTCATCCCCGCAGTGTCATTCCGGGGCCGCGAAGCGGAGCCCGGAATCCAGAGACTCAGGTGCTGCAAACCGAAGCGGACCATCCTCCGCTTGATCCTGAACCATCCGCGGTTCTGGATTCCGGGTTCCGCTGCGCGGCCCCGGAATGACAGGAAGGATGACAGGTCCGTCGGGGCCAATCAGACGACCGCTCGAACGCGCGACACCATCACTTCCTGATCGGCACGCCCTTCGTGGTGAAACGCTGCCCGCCGCCCGGGGGGCGCACCGGCCGCTGCGGGCCCCGCCCCTTGCCGGCCCCCGCGCCCAGGCCGGTGCCCGGCGGTTGCGAGAACGGCACGAGCTGGTCCGGCCGCGGGCCGATGAGGTCGGCGCGGCCCATCTCCCGCAAAGCCTCGCGCAGGAGCGGCCAGTTCTCGGGGTCGTGGTAGCGCAGGAACGCCTTGTGCAGGCGGCGCTGCCGCAGGCCCTTGATCGCCTCGACCGGCTCGCTGCCGCCGCGCCGCACGCCCCGCAGGGGGTTGATCTCGGTGTGGTACATCGCCGTGGCGGTCGCCATCGGCGAGGGCAGGAAGGTCTGCACCTGGTCGGCGCGATAGTTGTTCTTCTTGAGCCAGAGCGCGAGGTGCATCATGTCCTCGTCGGTCGTGCCCGGATGCGCCGCGATGAAGTACGGGATCAGGTAGTACTTCTTGCCGGCCTCCTTGGCCGCCGCCTCGAACATCTCCTTGAAGCGGTCGTAGGTGCCGATGCCCGGCTTCATCATCTTGTCGAGGGGGCCGCGCTCGGTATGTTCGGGCGCGATCTTCAGGCGGCCGCCGACATGGTGGGTGACGAGCTCCTTGACGTATTCGGGGCTGCGGACCGCGAGGTCGTAGCGCACGCCCGACGCGACCATCACCTTCTTGACGCCCTTGACCTCGCGCACCTTGCGGTAGAGCCGGATCAGGTCGTCGTGCGAGGTGTTCAGGTTCGGGCAGATGTCCGGGAAGACGCAGGAGGGCAGCCGGCACGCCGCCTCGATCTTCGGGTCCTTGCAGGCCATCCGGTACATGTTGGCGGTCGGCCCGCCGACATCCGAGATCACGCCGGTGAAGCCCGGGGTCTTGTCGCGGATTCGCTCGATCTCGCGCAGGATCGAGCCCTCCGAGCGGTTCTGGATGACGCGGCCCTCGTGCTCGGTGATCGAGCAGAAGGTGCAGCCGCCGAAGCAGCCGCGCATGATCGTCACCGAGAACTTGATCATGTCCCAGGCGGGAATCTTGGCGTCGCCGTAGGACGGGTGCGGAGCGCGGGCGTAGGGCAGGTCGTAGACCGAATCCATCTCCTCGCTGGAGAGCGGGATCGGCGGCGGGTTCAGCCACAGGTCGCGGTCGCCGTGGCGCTGCACGAGCGGACGTGCATTGCCGGGATTGGCCTCCCGGTGCAGCACGCGCGAGGCGCGGGCATAGGCCTCCTTGTCGTCCTTGACGTCGTCGTAGGCCGGGAGCCGGATCACGGTGTCGCCGGCTTTGCGGGTCGCGGCCTCGTCGGCCGAGTCGAGGTCGTCGGCCGGCAGCTCGGTGTAGTGCTCAGGCACGCGGCGGAACAGGGCGACGCCCCGGACCGAATCGATCTCGTGCGGCGCCTCGCCGTCGGCGAGACGGTTCGCCACCTCGACCACGGCGCGCTCGGCATTGCCGTAGATGAGAAGGTCGGCCTTGGCGTCGGCCAGGATCGAGCGGCGCACCTTGTCGGACCAGTAATCGTAATGCGCGATGCGGCGCAGCGAAGCCTCGATGCCGCCGAGGATGATCGGCACGTCCTTGTAGGCCTCGCGGCAGCGCTGCGTGTAGACGATGGTGCAGCGGTCCGGGCGCTTTCCGCCCTCGCCGCCGGCCGTGTAGGCGTCGTCGTGGCGTAGCCGCCGATCCGCGGTGTAGCGGTTCACCATCGAATCGAGGTTGCCGCCGGTGACGCCGAAGAACAGCCGCGGCTTGCCCAGCGCCCGGAACGGCTCGGCCGATTGCCAGTCGGGCTGCGCGATGATGCCGACCCGGAAGCCCTGCGCCTCGAGCAGCCGGCCGATGATCGCCATGCCGAAGCTCGGATGATCGACGTAGGCGTCGCCCGTCACCAGCACGATGTCGCAGGCGTCCCACCCGAGCGCGGCCATCTCGGCGCGGCTCATGGGGAGGAACGGCGCCGCCTTGCCGGCGGAGGCTGAGGGGCAGGACAACGGGGCCACGGATCGCGCGAGGGCCGGGGAGGGGTGGGCGGGAGCTTGGAGTTCCATGGGGCGGATGCATAGGCCGATGCGACCACGCCGCCAAGACCATTGAACAGAGAAAGACCGCCGAACAAGGAACCGCAAGATCAACGACGGGTGAGCGGGGCGGTTCTTCGTCCGCGCCTGAGAATGGCCGAGCTTTGCTATCTCGCCTACCGCATGGTCGCGCGGACCGTCGCGCCCGTCCGGCATGGTGAGCCGATCGCGAACGGCGCCCCCGGGAATCCGAGGGGATCGTTAAGGGTCGGCGCCTAGGCTCGCGGATGGTCAACCGTTTCCGAGTATCCGACCGTGTCCCTGCGTACCAACCTCACCCTCGCGACGATCGCGGGCCTCGGCTTCGCCATGGTCTGCGCCGTCTGCTCGGCGCAGCTCGATCGCGAGCCGCCGCGCCCGCCCCAGCTCGTCGCCGCCGTCAAGGCCCTGCCGCTGGACGAGCCGGTCACCACCGGCTCGATCGTGCCGACCCCGCCCGCCGCCAAGGTGGCCCGGCTGGCGAGGCCCGACCCGAAGCCGGAGCTTAAGAAAGAGGCCAAGCCGAAGGCCGACCCGGCCCTCGATTCCGAGCGCCTCGCCGCGCTGCTGGCCGAGCCGACGGTGATGAAGCCGAAGCGCTGACGGTTCAGCCCCGGCGCAGGGTCCGCGCCGCGGCAATGCCGGCGAACGCCGCCAGCCCGAGGGCGATCAGGGCGTTGTAGCCGGCGAGCGAGATCCCGAGGAAGCGCCAGGCCGCCGCGGTGCAATCCACCGGGCGGGTGGTCTCGAGGGTCTTGAGGAAGTCGCCGACGCCGGCCGGCGCGGGGCCGGCGCCGCCGCCGCAATCGCTCGGCCCGGGCCAGAAGCCCCACTCGGCCCCGGCATGGTAGGCGCCGAGCCCGGCCCCGACCAGGAAGATCAGCGCCACCAGGGCCAGCAGCCAGGCCGCGAGGCGGCGCGGCAGCAGCAGCGCGGCCGCCAGCAGGGGCAGGGCGAGATAGTAGGGCTGGCGCTCGGTCAGGCACAGCTTGCACGGCACGTAGCCGAGGACGTGCTGGAAGATCAGCGCGCCGCCGACCGTCGCGGCGGCGCCGACGAGCACCAGCAGGGCCGCCGGCCGGGGAGCGGTGAGCTGGGCGGCGAGGGCGTGAGCCATGGAAATACCCTCAGAACAGGTACCGGAAGCCGACGAAGCCGAGCACGCAGACCGCCGCGAACACTGCCGCCACCGCGTTCAAGTGACGGTCGAGGACGGTGCGGATGCCGACCCCGTAGCGGCCGACGAGGCCCGCCAGGATGAAGAACCGCGCGCCGCGGGTGATCAGCGACAGCACGATGAACCAGAACAGGTCGTAGCCGGCGAAGCCCGACGTGATGGTGACGAGCTTGTAGGGGATCGGGGTGAGCCCCTTCAGCAGGATCACCCAGTGGCCGTAATGGGCGTAGGCCTCCCGGAAGGCGTCGGCGCCCTTGTCGAGCCCGTAGAGGTGGAAGAGCCAGGCGCCGAGCGAATCGTAGAGCAACGCCCCGATGGCGTAGCCGGCGACCCCGCCGACGACCGAGGTCAGGGTCGCGATCAGCGCGTAGGTCCAGGCCTTCTCCGGCCGGGTCACCGCCATTGGCACCAGCATCACGTCCGGCGGGATCGGGAAGAACGAACTCTCGGCGAAGGACACCGCGCCGAGCGCGTAGGGAGCCGACGGGCGCGCGGCGAGCGCGAGGATCCACTCGTAGAGGCGGCGCAGCATTGGTCTGGGAGAGCCCGTCTGGCAGGAGGTCCGGCAAGCGGTCCGTGGATGAGTTCCGCGCCCTTTGAGCACAGGATTGCGGCGCTGGCGAGGGCGTCCGCGGCACAGGCCCCGGCGGGTTCCGCAGTCATCCGATGGGACATCCGGGGACGCCGCCGCTCCGTCCGCTTGCGGTGGACGTGCAGTCCGGATCGACGAGCAATGACTCGACCGAAAGGATTAAGCCTGATGGCAGGAAGTGGTTTCTGCTTGACGGGACTGTATGAATCCGTCCGATCGCCGCCACGATCGATCCTTATCTGTCACCCTGCATCGATCGTCCTGCACTCCACCGAAGGCCCGCGTGATGTCGTCCCTGCGTTCGCTTCTCGTCCTCACTCTGATGACCGTCGGCGCCGCCCCCGCCCTCGCCGCGGACGACGCGGTCGCGCGCTGGCAGCGGGCGGATGCGGCCTGTGCTCTCCCGGCCTCGCCGCTGGCCAACCAGGCCTGCGAGGACCGCGACCGCTACGCCGCAGTGTTGCGCCGCCAGGGCTGGTGCGAGGCGCGCGCCACCACCGCCTACGACCATTGGGGCTGGCAGCGTTGCGCCCCGGCCGCGACGGCGCGGGCGATGCCGCGGCGCCGGGCGCGTCCGCACGCCTGATCCGTCCCGCAAATGAAGGATGCGCCGGCCCCGGGACCGGCGCTAACCTTCCGATCTCTGGACCTCGACTTCAGCCCCGCCCGGCCCCCGCCACGGCGGGGCTCCTCTCGTTGACGGGTTGGTCCGTCACGCCTCCGGCAGGGCGAACGGCGTGACCTCGTGGCCGTCGTCCCGCAGGGCCGCGACGAGGTCGCCCGGGGCCAGGGTGAGGGTCCGCGTGTTGACCAGCGGATGGACGTTGATCCGCGCCTCGTCGAGCAGGCCGTTTTGAAGGAAGACCTTCACGCTCCCCGGCGCGGCGTTGAGGGCGGCCAGGGCCGAGACGGCGCCGCTCTCGACCCCGAGTTGCTCGCGCAACGCCTCGGCGCTGGCGAAGGACAGCCCGCCTCGCGCGCCGAGCACCGACCGGAACGCCTTGAGGTCGACGTCGGCATCGTGCCGGAGCGTGACGAGGAAGTAGGTCTTCTTGCCGTCGCGCAGGAACAGGTTCTTGGTGTGGGCGCCGGCGATGTCGCCGCACGCGGCCATCATCGCCTCGACCGTCAGGACCGGCGGATGCTCGTGCAGCGCGTAAGGAATGCCGCGCTCGCGCAGGCGGGCCAGCAGTTCGTCGGAGCGGTCGTCGGAGGTCAGGGGCATGGGTTCCTCGGGGAGAACGGACTACTCGCGGGTGCGGACGGGCGGCGCGACGACGCCGATCCGGCGCAGATAGGTCAGGATCTCCCGCGCTGCCTCCTCGGGGTCCGGATGCACCAGGAGGCGTCCGCCCGCGGCCGCGCCGGATTCGCCCGTCGCGGCTTTCAGGCGCTCCGCCGGCGAGCCGCCGGCGGGCGCGCCCCTCACGAGCTTGGGACGGCGGCGATAGGGACGCTCCTCGACCGCGGCCGGGGCTGATCCCGCATCGAACACGGTCTCGAACCGGTCGACCGTGCCGCGTCGGGCCCGCCCGAAGGCGTAGGCGAGGGGAGCAGGCGCTTCCGGGTGAACCGTCGCCACGACCGGGCCGCGCAGCCTCACCCTGAGACGGGCGCCGCGGCCGAGGCTGCGGTCGAGGCACCAGAGCCCGGCATCGGCGCCGACCGCCACCACGTCGGGGATCAGAGGTCGATCCAACGCCGCCGCAAGGGCGTAGGGCACCATCCCGGTCTCCTCCCCGCCCTGGCCGCGCCGCCCGGCGAGGACGAGGTCGGGCGCCGTCTCCTTCAGCCGCGCGGCGAGCGCCGGCACCGGATCGGCCCCGGCCGCGAGGGCCACGTGCTCGATGCGCGCGAGCCCCTGGCCCAGGGCCTCGGCGACCGCGGCGGCGTCGGGGCCGGCATGCAGGCCGAAGGCCTGCGCAGACCCACCAGTATGCAGCCCGTAAACCTCTCCGAGATCGGCTGCGATCCGGACGGCCTGCGCCTCCAGCCGCGGCAGCACGGCCGCGCCGGAGACGGGATGGCGACCGGCCGAGAGCAGCACCGCGATCCTCACCCGGCCTCTCCTTCGTCACCCTGTCCATCCCGGGCGAGCAGGCACAGCAGCGCCGGCATGACGGCCTGCGCGTCCTGCACGATGGCGAGGCCCGCCCGCTCGATCATCGCGGCGTGCAGGTCGATGTTGACCGCGACCACGTGCTCGCAGCCGGCGACGCCCTGGAGGTGCTGCGGCGCGCCGGAAATGCCGAGCGCAAAGTAGCAGGTGGCGGTCAGCACCGTGCCGGAGGCGCCGACCTGGGTGGGCCGCGGCATCAGCCCGGCATCGCACAGGACGCGGCTGGCGCCCGGGGTGGCGCCGAGCGCCGCGACGAGCTGCCGGAACAGGTCGAGGTCGTGGACGCCGTTGCCGGCGGCGGTGACGAACCCGGCAAGTAGCAGCGGAACCGTCGCCGGGTCGGCCGGGATGAATTCGGCCGAGAGGATCGGCGAGGCGGGCCGGTCGAGGGCGACGGCGTCGATCGCCAGCGGCCGCGCCTCCCGCCTCGGCCCGGCATGCTCGGCGATGGCGTCCGGCGCCACGGTCGCGAGGAGGCCGGGGGCCGCCCGCTGCTCGACGCGGCGCCCGCGCGCCGGGCGGACCAGGCCGCTCTCCGCCACCACCTCGGCATTGTCGAACAGCGGCGCATCCAGGAGCAGGGCGACCCGGCGGGCGAGGTCGCCGCCAGCGAGCGATTCGGGAAACAGGATGTGGCGCGGACCGATGGCTCGGAGCGCCGCCGCGATCCCGGCGGCGCGCACGGCCGGGTCGTCGTCAGGGCGTCCGTCGAGGGTGACGTGCCGGTCGGCGCCGGCCGGCCCGCTGCCCGCGCAGGGACCGAGCGAGACGAGCACCACCCCGCCCTCGCGCCCGGCGAGTACCCGGGCGGCGCCCAGCACCTGCCGGTCATGGGCCGAGAGCCGCCCGCCGGCGGCGTCGGGCACGACCGCGACCAGGAAGGCGGGCGCCTCGACGACGACGATCGCTTGCGCCGCCATCGGAACGGGCGAGTGCCCTATCGTCGCCTCGTCGCGAGCGGCCGGGCCCGGGACGCCCGGACCGAGATCGTAGCGCGGGCGGTCGCCCGCGGGCACGCGCTGGCCGGCGCGCTCGGCGCGGGGATCGCGCCGCGGGCGGCCCCTTGAGGCCGGCGCGGTCCGGTCGTAGCGGGGGCGGACGGGGCCGTCGACCCGGATCGCCGCCCGCTCGGCGCGCGGGTCGCGGCGGAGCCGGGTCACCGGCCGGTCTCCACCGCCTGGAGCAGCAATTCGGCGACATCGCGGATCTCAGGCCCGCGGTCGGTCACGCCCTCCAGCATCGCCGTGCAGGACGGGCAGGCCACCGCCACGATGCCGGCGCCGGTCTCCGCCGCCTGGGCCATGCGCAGGTCGGGGATGCGGCGCTCGCCCGGCACGTCGCTCACCGGCGCGCCGCCACCACCACCGCAGCACATCGCCCGCCTCCCCGACCGGGCCATCTCGACGCGGCTGACGCCGATCGCGTCGAGCATCGCGCGGGGGGAATCGGTCTCGCCGTTGTAGCGGGCGAGGTAGCAGGGGTCGTGGTAGGTGACCGCGAGGCCGGGGAGCTTCGCCGGGCTGAGCCGGCCCGCCCGGATCAGTTCGAGCAGGAACGCGGTGTGGTGCACCACCGTGTAATGTCCCCCGAAGGCCGGGTACTCGTTGCGCAGGGCGTGCAGGGCGTGCGGGTCGGCGGTGAGGATCCGCCCGAAGCGGTAGCGTGACAGCGTCGCGATGTTGGCCCGCGCCAGCATCTGGAAGGTCGCCTCGTCGCCGAGCCGGCGGGCGAGGTCGCCGGTGTCGCGCTCCTCCGCCCCCAGCACTGCGAACGCGATCCCCGCCTCGCGCAGCAGCTTGACCAGGGCGCGCAGCGTCCGGCCGTAGCGCAGGTCGTAGGCGCCCTCGCCGAGCCAGAGCAGGATCTCCGCTTCGCCCCGCTCGGCGATCACCGGCAGGTCGAGCCCGGCGGCGAAGTCGGTGCGGGCGCCGAGCGGGCGGCCGCCGGGTTCGCCGGCCTGGCGCGTCTCCGTCACCGGGCCGACCGCCTTCTCGGGTAGCGCCCCGCGTTCCAGCACCTCGTAGCGGCGCAAGGCAACCACCGCGTCGACGTGCTCGATCATCATCGGGCATTCCTCGACGCAGGCGCGGCAGGTGGTGCAGGACCACAAGGTGTCAGGATGGATGCGCGCCTCCGGCCCGATCAGCCCCGCCAGGGGCCCGCGCGGTCCTTGCGCCGCCCGGCCGCCCGGATACGGGGTGCCGGCATAGGCGGGCTCGGCGGGGCTCAAGGTCGCGACGAGGTCGTGGATCAGCCGCTTCGGGTTGAGCGGCTGGCCGGCGGCGAAGGCCGGGCAGGCGGTTTCGCAGCGCCCGCAGGAGACGCAGGCATCGTAGGAGAGGAGCCGGTTCCAGGTGAAGTCCGCCGGCATCGCGGCGCCGAGGCGCGGCGCGTCGAGGTCGAGGGGCTGGAGCGCGGTGTCGGGCCGGCCCTCGAACCGACCGGGCCGGGGATGCGCGACGAGGTGGAGCGCCCCGGCCGCCGCGTGGCGCATCGGCCCGTGCCGCACCTCGGAGGCGAGGCCCAATCCCCCGGCCGCCGCGAGCGCCAGGGCGAAGGGGGTGGCGAGCCCGCCGCCGAGCGCGAGCAGCAGGGCGGTCAGCATGCCCCCGCCGGCGTAGGCGAGGAGCAGGACCGGCAGGGCCTGGAAGCGCCCGGCGGAGAGGCGCGTCTGCCTCGCCGGGTAGCGCCGCGCCCCGACGAGCAGCGAGCCCGCCAGGGTCACCGCGAAGGCCAGCGCCACGAGGATCCAGTAGGCGCGGGAGGCCGCGAGCGGCGGCAGGATCGCGAGCGCGGTGAGGAGGGAGGCCGCGAGCAGCCCGCCGGCCACCACTGCATGCATGCGCGAGGCGTAAGGATCCCGTGCGACGACGGCGTGGACATCGACGAGGTAGCGGCGGGGCAACGCGGCGAGGCCCTGGAGCCACGCCACCGGCGCCGTGGAGCCTGCCCGCCACAGGGCGGCGCGCCGCGCGACCTGGACGAGGGCGAGCGCCGCCATCGTCCAGACAAGGCCGGGGAACACCATGGTCAGGGGCATGAGGGTGGTCATGACGGTGGGCCTAGGGCTGGGCGGTACTCCGAAACGTCGTCTGGCGAGCCGCGAGCGAACCCTCCCTCCTCTGCGGGGGAGGGTGCCCCACGAAGTGGGGCGGGAGAGGGGACGCCGCTTCCGGTAAGGTTGCGCGCTCCATGACGGGCGCCAACTGAAGCCGCGTCGCGCTGCCCCTCTCCCTGCTCACTCCGTTCGCCACCCTCCCCCGCAGAGGGGGGAGGGTTCCGGACGCGGCGCGTCCCTCAGGGCACGGAGTTCACATGTCCTTGCACAGCCGCAGCGCGTCGTAGAACGCCGCATGGATGTTCCGTCCGGCCACCGCATCGCCGATGCGGTACAGCGCATAGCCCTCGGAGAGGTCGTAGGGCTGCGGCTGGCCGGCGAGCAGCGCGTCCTGGTCGATCCGGCCGCGATTGACCGATCCCGCCTTGAGCGCGTGGTAGAGCGCATCGACCGGCAGGGTGCCGTGGTCGACCACGATGCGGTCGACGACCCGCTCCTCCTCGGCATCGGTCATGGTGTTGCGCAGGGCCGCGACGAAGCGGTTGCCCTCGGGAAAGATCTCGATCAGCTCCATGTTCGGCGTCATCACCACGCCGAGCTTGTAGAGCTCGCGCAGGTGGACCGGCTGGTTGGTGGTGCCGACCTCCTCCGCCACCATGCGGTCGTGGGTGGCGATCTCGACGAGGCAGCCGCGCTTGGCCAGCTGCTCGGCGACGGAGGCCGCGTTGTGCTGGCCCATCTCGTCGTAGAGCAGCACCGAGCCGGTCGGCTCGACCGCGCCGGCCAGCACCTCGGCGGTGGTGACGGCGTGCTGCGCGGCGCCCTTGGCATCGCCGCGCGACGGCGTGCCGCCCGTCGCCACGATGACGATGTCGGGCGCCTCCGCCAGGATTTTTTCCTCCGTCGCCTCGGTGTTGAGCCGCAGGTCGACGCCGGTCTTCGTCACCTGCCCGACGAGCCAGCGCGGGATGCCCGACAGGGCCTCGCGCCAGCCGGCCCGTGCCGCGAGCCCGATCTGCCCGCCGGCCTGCCCGCTCTTCTCGAACAGCACCACCGCGTGGCCGCGGGCGGCGCAGACCCGGGCCGCCTCGAGCCCGCCGGGGCCGGCGCCCACCACCACGACGCGGCGGCGGACGTCCGCACGCCGGATCTCGTGCGGCATCGTCGCCTCGCGGCCGGTGGCGGCGTTCTGCAGGCAGAGCGCGTCGCCGCCGACATAGATCCGGTCGATGCAGTAGCCCGCGCCGACGCATTGGCGGATGTCGTCGGCCCGCCCCTCCGAGAGCTTCCTGACCAGATGCGGGTCGGCGATGTGGGCGCGGGTCATCGCCACCATGTCGACGTGCCCTTCCGCGACCGCCCGCGCTGCCGTCGCCAGGTCGGTGACGCGCTGGGCGTGGAAGACCGGCACGTCGACCTCGCGCTTGATCGCGCTCGGCAGGAACAGGAACGGCGCCACCGGGAAGGCCATGTTCGGCAGCGAGATCGCGTGGGCGATGTGGTCGCGGGCCTGGCCGCCGAGAACGTTGAGGAAATCGACGAGGCCGCGGCGCGCGTACTCGACGGCGATCGCCAGGCAATCCTCCTGGGACAGGCCGTCGGCGATCATCTCGTCGCCGGACATGCGGATTCCGATGACGTAGTCGTCGCCGGCCTCCGCCCGCATCGCCTCCAGCACCTCGATCCCGAAGCGCATCCGGTTCTCCAGGCTGCCGCCGTACTTGTCGGTGCGCCGGTTGACGCTCGGCGACCAGAACTGGTCGATCAGGTGGCCGTGGGCGGCCGAGACCTCGCAGCCGTCGAGCCCGCCCTCGCGACAGCGGCGCGCGGCCTGCGCGAACCCCTTCACCACCCGGGCGATGTCCTCCGCCTCCATCTCCTTTGGGATGGTGCGGGAGGCGGGTTCGCGCCGGGGCGAGGGCGAGAGCGTGGGCAGCCAGTGCTCGGTGTCCCATTTGGTGCGCCGGCCCATATGGGTGAGCTGGATCATCAGCTTCGCCCCGTGCCCGTGCACCCGGTCGGCGAATTGCCGGAAGAACGGGATGACCGAATCGTCGGCGACCGAGATCTGGTTCCAGGGTGCGGCCGGGCTGTCGGGGGCGACCGAGGACGAGCCCCCGAACATCGTGAGCCCGATGCCGCCCTTCGCCTTCTCGGCGTGGTAGAGCTGGTAGCGCTCCTGGGGCTTGCCGTCGCGGCCGTAGCCCGGCGCGTGGCTCGTCGACATCACCCGGTTGCGGATGGTGAGGCCCTTGATGGTCAGCGGCTTCAAGAGCGCGTCGGCATTGGCGATCACGGGACGACTCCCGGCAAGAGCGTGCGGCACCGGCCGTCGGCGGCCGGGAGGGTGTCTCAGCGTTCGATGACGAGGTCGCTCGTCGGCTTGGAGCAGCACAGGAGCGCCATCCCCGCATCGATCTCGCGCTGGCGGATGCCGCCCGCGTGGGTCATCGCGACGGTGCCCTTGGCGACCTTGGACTTGCAGGTGCCGCACAGGCCCTTGGCGCAGGACGAGGGCAGGCGGATGCCGGCCCGGCGGGCGGCGTCGAGCACCGTCGCGTCCTCCGGGCAGTCGAGCACCCGGCGGGTCTTGGCGAACTCGATCCGGAAGGTCCGGACCGTCGCGGCCGGCGCGGGCTCCGCGTCGAGCGCCCGGCCGGCCTGCGCCGCCGCCTGCTGCTCCGCCTCCGGCAGGGCGCCGAACTCGAAGCTCTCCTCGTGATGGCGGGTCATGTCGAAGCCGGATTCGGCCAGCATCGCCCGGACCGCCGCCATGTAGGCCTTCGGCCCGCAGACGAAGACCTCGCGCGCGGAGAAATCCGGCACCGCCTCCCGCAGGATGTCGAGGGAGAGCCGGCCCCTCGGCCCCGCCCAGATCTCGTCCGGCGAGTCCCCCTCGCAGATCGCGTGGACGCGGAAGGCCGGGTCGAGCCGGGCCATCGTCTCCAGTTCGCCCCGGAACACGATGTCGGCCGGGCTGCGGGCCGAATGGACGAAGGCGATGTCTCGCGACACGCCGAGATCGTGGAAGGTGCGCGCCATCGCCATCATCGGCGTCACGCCGCTGCCGCCCGACAGGAACAGGTACCTCTCCGCCGGATGGGCGAAGCACGAGAACTCGCCCATCGGCCCGAGCGCCCGCACGGTGTCGCCGGCTTTCAGGGTGTCGTGCAGCCAGTTCGAGACCGGACCGCCCGGCACCCGCTTCACGGTGATCGCGAGCGCGTTCGGCCGCGTCGGCGCCGAGGAGATGGTGTAGCAGCGATGGACGGTTTCGCCGCCGATCTCGAACCCGAAGGTCAGGAACTGGCCCGGCGCGTAGGCGAAACGCCGCAGCTCGGGGGCGGCGAGCACGAAGGTCTTCACGTCGTGCGTCTCCTGGCGCACGGCGAGGCAGACCAGGGAATCGTCCGCCTCCGCATCCCAGGGCGCGGCGGCGGCGAGGCGGGCGGCGGCCGGTTCGGAGGGCTTCAGGGCGGGGTTCATGGCCCTAGCGCCCCAGATGCGCGGCCATGCGGCCGACATACCAGTTGCAGAATTTCTCCACGAGCATCTCGGTATGCGGCGAGTATGGACCGGGCTCGTAGGCCGGGCTCGCCACGCCCTGCTGACAGAAGCCGACGAGCTCGCTGTCCTGGTCGTTGGTCGCCTCCCAGACGCCGATCAGGTTGGCGAGGTCGTAATCGACGCCCTCGACCGCGTCCTTGTGCACGAGCCACTTGGTGCGCAGGAGCGAGCGCCCGGCCTCGAGCGGCAGCACGGAGAAGGTGACGATGTGGTCGCCGAGGAAGTGGTGCCAGGAATTCGGCTGCGTCCAGACCGACAGCCCGCCGAGCTTCGCGTTGGTGAAGGCGCCCAGGAGCTTCGTGCAGGCGGCCCTGGTGTCGAGGGTGTGCGACTCGCCCTCGCCGTCGAGCGGCAGGCGCTCGGTGCGGAATCCCGTCACCATCGTGTCGAGCTCGTCGATCTCCACGGAGGGCAGCCCTTCGGCCTCCCATTCGGCGTGCCGGGCTGTGCGCAGGCAGGCGTAGCGCTCGGCCTCCGTACGGTCGTGCTCGCCCATCTCCTCCGGCGCGAAGCCGAAGCCGTAGGCGAAGAGCGGCACGGTCAGCTCGGGATGGTTCGCGCCGCAATGGTAGCACTCGCGGTTGTTCTCCATCGTGAGCTTCCAGTTGCCGGGCTCGATGATGTCCTTCTGGAAGGCGACCTTCGTGTCGCGCAGGTTGTGCGGCGCGATGTACGGGCCGAGCCGGGCGGCCATCTCGTCGAAATCGGCCGGCGGCTCGTCGGCGAGGCAAATGAAGAGCAGGCCGGCGAGCGAGCGCAGGTGCACCGGCTTGAGGCCGTGGCAGCTCTTCTTGAAAACGGGGCCCATGTGCTCGGCGTGGATCAGCTGGCCCGTGAGGTCGTAGGTCCAGGAATGGTAGCGGCAGACCAGGTTGCCGACCGTCGACTTCTCCTCGTGGACGAGGCGCGCCCCGCGATGGCGGCAGACGTTGTGGAAGGCGCGGATCTCGTCGTCGTCGTCGCGCAGGATCGCCACGGAGGTCTTACCAATCTCGACGACCATCACGTCGCCGGCCTCCGGCACGTCGGGCTCGACGCCGACATGGATCCAGTGCCGCCCGAAGATGACCTCCATGTCGGCCTCGAAGATTTCGGGGCTGAGATAGAACGGCGCCGGCAGGCTGTAGCCGGGGCGGCGCTCGCGCAGGAGGCGCTGCAGCGGGGTCGGCGTCACGTCGAGCATGGGGCCTCGCAAAGCCATATCGAGCGAGGCCGACTATCCGCGCGGGGTGGGGCGCGTGCTGCCGTCCGAGCGACATTCCGTTGGCTGGCTGCGACGCGGGTGGGTGCCGTGGGGGGATGGCTGTTCGACGGAACGAAGGGTGCGGGATCTCCTCTCTCCTTGCGGGCTGCAGAGCTGTCCGGGGGGAAGAAATGGCACGTCTCCCCTCTCCCGATTGGGAGAGGGGCCGTGGCGATCGAAGATCGCACGTGAGGGTGGCTCGGGTTCAGAGTATGACGCCGAGCGTCGAGCTGCACAGCTCAACTCTCTCAGCTTCACACTGAAGCGTGTCACCCTCACCCCTACCCCTCTCCCAAACGGGAGAGGGGATCCCGCGCCTTTTTTAGAGAAGGATTTTCCCGGGCAACCCTACGTCAGGGACAGCGGCTCACCTCAATCCTCCGGGATCTCCCCCGGTGGCAGCAGGACCGGTCCCGGCGCCGCCTCCCGCCGCGGCGCAGGCGACGGCGCGACCGGCGCCGGATGCGGGGCCCGGGCCACCGGCGGTGCCGGCGCCCGGTCGACGATGTCCTCCGGCGCCGCCAGCTCCACCATCCGCGAGGCCGTCGCGGGCACGCGGTAGCCGAGGGAGGTGGCCGTGCCGCGCAGGTCGCGCACCGCCTGCCGGGCGACCTCCGGACCGTGGCAGATCGCGAAGTACATCGCGACGAAGTTGGCGTTCTTGCGGACCGTCTCGCTGCTGTCCTCGGTGGCGAAGGGCGCCAGCATGAAGGCGGCCGTGCGGGTCTTGCCCTGCGCCATCACGGCGGGCTTGGTCGGCGAGCAATAGACGTAGCCGCCCTCCGCCTCGCGCTCGCTGCGGCCGGCATGGCTCGCGTGAAACGTCTTCACCTGCGTGCGCTTGAGGCTGCCGGTGGTGCCGGTCAGCATCGGCTCGACCCGCAGGACCTGGAACTCGTCGCAGCCGTCCTTGTGGCAGAGGCCGCGCACTAGGTCGGCGCGGTTGTAGTCCTGCGCGAGGGCGGGACCGGCGAGGAGGAGGAAGAGCGCGGCTGTACGGGCGAGCATCGACGATCGGCTGGCTGTGGACGGGAAGCGGATCCACTACCACGCGTTCCTGGCGGGAGCGTGACCGCGGCCCTGGGCTCGTCGCCGGTCGGTACCGTCAGGATCGGGCCTTGCGCTTCTCGGCCTCGAACTCCGCCCGGCGGCGCGCGATCTCCTCGACCGAGAGCCGGTGGAGGCTCGCGTAATCCGCCTTCCAGGCCGGATCGGCGCTCCAGCGTTGCGGCGATTGCACCGTCGTGCGCGGCGCCACGGCTGATGCGAGGAGGGCGAGCGCGAGGTCGAGCGTCGCGGCTTGCGAGGCCCGGTCGTGCGGCCGGCCGGCGGCGTTGCCGAGGGGGAAATCGCTGAACAGGAAGCGCGGCACCCCGCAATGCTCGACCACGTCCTTGGCGCAGCCCATCAGCACGGTGGCGATGCCGGATTCCTCCAGCGCCCGGGCGGCGAGCGCCAGCGACTGGTGGCAGACCGGGCAGTTCGCCACCAGGATCGCCGCATCCGCCCCATCGGCGCACACGCGCCGCACGATCTCCGGGGCGTCGGTCTCGATCGTGACGCGCTGGCTGCGGTTCGTCGGCAACCCGTGGAGGCGGGGCGCGAGGCGCCCGATCCACCCCACCTCCGCCGCCGCGCGCAGGGCCGGAAGCGGCAGCCAGGTGCCGGGATCCTCCGCCCGCGTGTGGTCGCGGTCGTAGGCGATGTGGGCGATGCGCAGGTCCGGGTCGGTGTCGGTCGGGGCGGAATAGACCGCGAAGAACTTGGCCGCGCCGTTATAGGGCGCGCCGGGGCCCTGGTCGCCCTTGTCCGGCTGGTAGGGCGCGGCCGTGGTGACGAGGGCGAGGCAGGCCTCCGCCAGGGGTTTTCGGAGTGGGGCGAAGGGCACGTCGCCGACATGCGCCCAGCGATAGGGCGGGTAGCCGAGAGCACCGTAATAGGCCCGCGTGCGCGCCCGATACGGAATAGGCTCGTCCAGGTCGGCGGCTGAATCCATCGTGTCGCTCCCGTCCCGCTTGGTTCAAGGCGTCCCGGCCATCTCGCGCCGCAGCCATTCCGCCACGAGGCGCAGGTCGGGCCGGTGGCGCAGATGCGCGGCGGTCCAGAGCTGCATCTCGTGCGGTCCGGGCACGAAGCCCAGGGGCGCGACGAGGTGGCCGGCGGCGATCTCGTCCTCGACCAGGAGGCGCGGCGCCAGCGCGAAGCCGAGGCCGCAGGCCGCGGCCTGGATCACCAGGTAGAAATGCCCGAACACCTCGTCGGGCGCGAATCCGAGATCCGCCCGCCCGATCGCCCGAGCCCACTCGCTCCAGCCCTCCGGCCGCGTCGCGGTGCCGAGGATGCGGGCCCGCACCGCGAGCGCGTCCGGCCCGTCGACCAACACCCGCAGGGCGTAATCGGGGTGGCAGACAGGCCCGATCTCCTCGCGGATCAGGGTCTCGGCCAGCGCGCTAGCCGGCGCGCGGACCATGCTGTTGCGGATCGCGACGCCGATCTCGTCGCGGATGAAGTCGACCTCGCCGTAGCTGACGGTCAGCCGCAGCTCGATCGACGGATGGGCCCGCTTGAACCGCTCCAGCCGCGGCAGCAGCCAGCGCATCATCACGGTCGCCGAGGAGGACAGGGTCAAGGGGCCGGGTCGCACCCGCGCCACGGCGGCCTGCATCCGCTCGAAGCTCTCGGCCAGCTCGGCGGCGAGCTGCGCGCCCTCCGGCGTCGGCGCGACGGCGCGTGCGCCGCGGTCGAGAAGCGGCAGGCCGAGCTGCGCCTCGAGCGTCCGCACCTGCCGGCTCACCGCCCCGTGGGTGACGCCGAGCTCCAGAGCCGCGGCGCTCATGCTGCCGAGGCGGGAGGCGGCCTCGAAGGCGCGCAGCGCGTTGAGGGGCAGGCGTGATTTCGGCATCCGGGCTCCACCGCGACTTGGGAGTTTTTCTCACAGGTCGCTGCGCCGAACTCAAGTTCTCGCACCTTCGGAGCTTCGCTAGGCTCCGCCACCCGCGGTAGCGCCGCGATCCTCCGGAGCCGAGTGAATGAGTCAGCGTCCCGCCGCGCCCCCGATCCGGATCGAGGCCGATTACCTGCTCGAGACCGCGAGCGATCCGCGCAAGGTGGCGGAGACGATGGCCGGCGAGCAATCGAGCGGCACCTTCGTGCCGGTGCCGGGCGAGACGCCGGAGCTGAAGGCCCGCTCCGCCGCCCGGGTCGAGCGCCTGGAGGTGCTGGACGAGGCCGTCGCGGCCCCGTCGCTGCCGACCACCGCCGCGGTCGATCCGGCACGCCTGCGGCGCGCCCGGGTCACCCTGTCCTGGCCGATCGAGAATCTCGGCCCCTCGCTGCCCAACCTGCTCGCCACCGTCGCCGGCAACCTGTTCGAGCTGCGCCCGATCACGGGCCTGCGCCTCCTCGACATCCGGTTGCCGCAGGCCTTCGCCGACGCCTATCCGGGCCCGCGCTTCGGGATCGACGGCACCCGCCGTCTCGCGGGCGTCGAGGGGCGGCCGATCATCGGCACCATCATCAAGCCGAGCGTCGGCTTCGGGCCCGAGGAGACCGCGGCCCTGGTCCGCACCCTGTGCGAAGGCGGGATCGACTTCATCAAGGACGACGAATTGCAAGCCGACGGGCCGCATTGCCCGTTCGACGACCGGGCGCGGGCGGTGATGCGCGTCGTCAACGACCACGCCGAGCGGACGGGCAGGAAGGTGATGGTCGCCTTCAACCTCACCGGCGAGATCGACCAGATGCGCCGGCGCCACGACTTGGTGCGCGATCTCGGCGGCACCTGCGTGATGGCGAGCCTCAACTCGGTCGGTCTCGTCGGGATGATCGAATTGGCGCGGATGAGTGAATTGCCGATCCACGCCCACCGCAACGGCTGGGGCTACCTCACCCGCCATCCCATGCTCGGCTGGTCCTACGTCGCCTGGCAGAAGATCTGGCGGCTCGCCGGCGCCGACCACATGCACGTCAACGGCCTCGACAACAAGTTCTCGGAGGACGACGACAGCGTCGTCGCCTCGGCCCGCACCTGCCTGACCCCGCTGTTTCCCGACAAACCGTGCCTCGCCATGCCGGTCTTCTCCTCGGGCCAGACGGTGCGGCAGGCGCCCGGCACCTTCGCGGCCCTCGGCTCGACCGATCTCATCGTCACGGCCGGCGGCGGCATCGTCGCCCATCCGGGGGGCCCAGGCGAGGGGGTGGCGGCCCTGCGGCAGGCCTGGAAGGCGGCGGTGGCGGGGATTCCGCTGGCCGACCACGCCCGCACCCATCCGGCCCTGGCCCAGGCACTGGAGGGCGCCGCGTGAGCCCGCGCCCGCTCCCCGACGGCCCCCTCGTCGCGTTCTACGGCGACGACTTCACCGGCTCCTCGGCGGCGATGGAGGTGCTGGCCTTCGCCGGGCTTGAGACCGTGCTGTTCCTCTCGATCCCGAGCGAGGCGCGCCTGAAGGCGTTCGCGGGGGCGCGTGCCATCGGCATCGCCGGGGTGGCGCGCTCGCAGCCGCCGGCCTGGATGGACCGGGAACTGCCCCCCGCCTTCCGGCTCCTCGCTGCGCTCCAGGCTCCGGTCGCGCATTACAAGGTCTGCTCGACCTTCGATTCGGCGCCGCAGGTCGGCTCGATCGGCCGGGCCGCCGAGATCGGCCGCGAGATCTTCTCGAACAGCTGGACCCCGATGGTCGTCGCCGATCCGGGGATGGGCCGTTACCAGAGCTTCGGCCACCTGTTCGCGATGGCCCACGGCCGGGGCCACCGCCTCGACCGCCACCCGACCATGGCCCGCCACCCGGTCACGCCGATGGACGAGGCCGATCTCGGCCGCCACCTCGCCCGCCAGACGGCGCTTCCGGTCGGCCTCGTCGACTTCGTGGCGATGAAGCGGGGCGAGGGCGACGCGGCCCTCGACCGGGCGGTGGCCGATGGCGCAAAAATCGTCTCCCTCGACGTGCTCGACCCCGAGACCCTGGCCGAGGCGGGCAGGCTGATCTGGGAGCGCGGCGGCCGTCCCGTCTTCGCCGTCGGCTCGCAAGGGGTCGAGGCCGCCCTCGTCGCCCATTGGCGCGCCGCCGGCCTGCTGCCGCCGGAGCCGCCGGCCTCCCGCTGCGCCCCCGTCGAGCGGATCGCGGTGGTGTCCGGCTCGGTCTCGCCGGCGACGGCCGGCCAGATTGCCCACGCCTTCGACCACAGCTTTTCCGGCATCCGGCTCGACGCGCGACGTCTGGTCGATGACAACGCCTTCGCGCAGGAGATCGGCCGGGCGGTCGAGGCGGCGCGACGCGCGCTCAGCGAGGGCCGCGCTCCCCTGGTCTACAGCGCTACCGGCCCGGACGATCCGGCCGTGGCAGCCTTGCGCGAGGCGGTGGCGGTGGCGGGTCTCGATCCGGTCCTGGCGAGCGAGCGGCTCGGGGCCGGGCTCGGACGCGCCTTGCGCGAGATCGTGCTCGGCGCCGGCCTGACCCGGGCGGTGATCGCCGGCGGCGACACGTCGGGCCACGCCGCGTTGCAACTCGGGATCGACGCGCTGACCGCGCTCGCCCCCCTCGATCCCGGCTCGCCGCTCTGCCGCGCCCACGGCGCCGACACGCCCCTCGACGGGCTCGAACTGGCGCTCAAGGGCGGCCAGGTCGGCCGGCCCGACTTCTTTTCCGCCGTCCGGCAGGGCGGCCGTGATCCCGCGTGAGGAGATGGACATGACCCAGCGGCTGGCCGGCAAGGTCGCCCTCGTGACCGGGGCTGCGCGGGGCATCGGCTTCGCCGTCGCGACCGCCTTCGTGCGCGAGGGCGCGAGCGTCGTCGTCGCCGACCTGAACGGAGCGGGCGCGGCGGACGCTGCTGCCCGCCTGGGCGAGGCGGCGATGCCCGTCGCCGTCGACGTCGCCGACCCGGATTCCGTCGCCGCGATGATGGCGGCGATCCTCGCCGCCCACGGCCGCGTCGACATCCTGGTCAACAATGCGGGGATCGGCGCCAACACGCCGTTCCTGGAGACCAGCCTCGCCGAGTGGAACCGCATCATCGGCGTCAACCTGACGGGCGCCTTCATGGTGGCGCAGGCCTGCGCCCGCGAGATGGTGCGGGTCGGCGGCGGCAAGATCGTCAACATCGCCTCGCTGTCGGGCCAGCGCGGCGGCAACGGGCGCGCGGCCTACGGCTCGGCCAAGGCGGGGCTCGAGCTGCTCACCAAGGTGATGGCGGTGGAACTCGCTAAGGCCAACATCAACGTCAACAATATCGCGCCGGGCGCGATCGAGACCGAGATCGCCAAGGCGATGCACGACCGGGCGACGCGGGCCGCCTACGCCGCCCGCATCCCGATGACCCGCTACGGCACGCCGGAGGAGATCGCCGACGCCGCGGTGTTCCTGTGCTCCGACGAGGCCCGCTACATCCACGGCCACACCCTCAACGTCGATGGGGGGTTTCGCGAGGCGGGATTGATGTTCGAGCGCGATCCGGGGTGACCGGCGGGGCGCGGCGCAAAGCTGAGGTAGGACACCGGGATCGTGTCCTGCCGGATCCTGAGCGACGCCGCCTTCCGGGCCCGACGGCCCTCGCGGCGTCGCCGCGTGTCTCATCCTTCGGGGGCCTCGGACTTGCGCGGGCGGCCGCGGCGGGCCGGGGCGGCGGGCTCGGCCTGCGCCTTGCGCGCCGCGGCGCGCTCGCGCCGGATCTGGCCGAGGCCGAGGCTCTTGGCGAGCTCGGAGCGCTGGGCCGCGTAGGTGGCGGCGACCATCGGGTAGTCGAAGGGCAGGCCGAATTTCTGGCGGTACTCGTCCGGCGTGTAGCCGCGCGTCGTCAGGTGCCGCTTCAGGCTCTTGTACGGCTTGCCGTCGAGGAAGCTCGTGATGGCGTCCGGCGTCACGGATTTCCGGATCTGGGCGGCGGTGACCTTATGATCCTCCTCCGGCTGAGCGGCCGGCTGGCCGAGGCTGACCAGCGTTGCGTGTATCGATGCAATCAGGCCGGGCAGATCTGCAGCGCGAACGTTGTTGTTCGAGACGTAGGCGCCGACGATATCGCTCGTGAGCTCGATCATCGGAGGGGTGTGGGAGACCGCGTCGTCCATTTTTTCTTCCAAATATCCAACCGCTCCCGTGATGGGCGTCCGCCGGTCCAGGGTCAATCGCCAAGACCGAACAATCGGCGGCTAAATTCGCCCGTCAGGCCGATCTCATGGGGATTAAGCTTGCGAAGCACGGTTGTCGGGCGATCAGGCAGGGCCGGCACATACAGAAACTCAGTATCGGGACGGTGACCGGGCGCATCGGTCGGCGAGCCCTGCCGGACCCCGCGCCACCATCCCGTACGGCCCCGCTCGAACCCGATGCCCGGAGCGGCGTTCGCTGACGGATGCAGTGCGGGAGCAGCAGCCATGGATGTCGGGCGCATGGATGTCGGGCGGAAGTCGGGACGCCTCGGACGGGTGGTCGAGGTCGGGATTCGCGGGCAGGCCCGCTACGCCCGGATGGCGAGCGGCGAGACGATCTGGTGGGGCTCGGAGGAGGATGTGCCGGACCGGGTCGCCCTGGCGGCGGCATCCATGGGCGAGCCTGCCGAGCGCGGACGCGGGAGGGCGACGGCCTGAATCCGGAGCAGGCCTTCGTCATTGCCGATCGACGAAGGCCTGCCACCGAGAGGCACGGCGAAGCTCGCCATGGAATCCGTGCTGCAGCGGTTCGCTTCGGGCGTGCGCCGCAGAGGATCGCGTCCGGTTCAGCGGTAGAAGAACACCGTCCGGTAGCCCTTCACCGTCACAACCTCGACGTCGATCCCGTAGACTGCGCGCAGGACCCCTGGCGTCACGATCTCCTCCGGCGGGCCCATCGCCACCACCCGGCCGTCGCGCATCGCCACGATCGTGTCCGAGTAGCAGGAGGCGAAGTTGATGTCGTGCAGCACCGCCACGATGGTGCGGCCGCGCTCGTCGACCGCCCGGCGCAGCAGCCCCATCATCGACGCGGCGTGGCGCATGTCGAGGTTGTTCAGGGGCTCGTCGAGGAGGATGCAGTCGGTGTCCTGGGCCAGCACCATGGCGATGTAGGCGCGCTGGCGCTGCCCGCCCGAGACCTCGTCGAGGAAGCGGTCGGCCAGGGGCTCGAGGTCGAGGAAGGCGAGCGCGTCGGCGATGTGGGCGCGGTCGGCGGCCGTCAGCCGGCCCTTCGAATGCGGGTAGCGCCCGAAGGCGACGAGGTCGCGGATCGTCACCCGCGCGGCGACGCCGTGCTCCTGGCGCAGGATGGCGAGGCGCCGCGCCAGGACGTCGCCGGGGGTGGTGCCGACGTCGAGCCCGTCGACGAAGGCCCGGCCGGCGCTCGGCGGCAGGAGCCGGCTGACCATCGACAGAAAGGTCGATTTGCCGGCGCCGTTCGCCCCGATTACCGAGACGAAGGCGCGCTCGGGCAAGCGCAACGAGACGCCGTCCACCACCACGGTGTTGCCGTAGCGGCGCGTGAGGTCTCTCGTCTCGATCATCGGGCGCGTCTCGCGAGGAGGACCAGGAGGGTGAGGCCGCCCAGGAACTCGATCACGATCGACAGGGCGGCGTTGAGCGAGAAGACCCGCTCCAGCACGAGCTGGCCGCCGACGAGCGTGATCGCGGCGATCAGCGCGGCGGCCGGCAGCACGAACGCGTGACGGTAGCTCGGCATCACCCGGTAGGCGAGGTTGGCGACGAGGAGGCCGAGGAAGGTCACCGGCCCGACGAGCGCCGTGGAGACCGAGACCAGGATCGCGACGAGGACCAGCACGAGGGTGAGGGTTTTCCGGTAATCGACGCCGAGCGCGATCGCCTCGTCCCGGCCGAGCAGCAGCACGTCGAGTCGGCCTGCGAGCCGCCACGCCGCGAACCCGGCCGCCACGAGGAAGAGGGCGGCGAGCGCCAGCAGGTCCGGGCGGACGGCGTTGAAGTTGGCAAAGAAGCTCGATTGCAGCACGACGAACTGGCTCGGGTCGAGCAGGCGTTGCAGGAACTGCGACAGGCTGCGAAAGAGCACGCCGCAGACGACGCCGACGAGCAGCAGGCGATGCAGGCCGCCCCCGCTCCGGTTCAGGAGCCAGCGGTAGAGCAGGAGCGCGAACAGCACCATCGCCCCGGTCTCGGCGAGGAAGCGCAGCCGCGGATCGAAGAGGCCTCCCGTTCCGGCCGCGACGACGATCCCGGTCTGGATCAGGCGGTAGAGCTCGTCGAAGCCCATGATCGCCGGCGTCAGGATGCGATTGCCCGACACGGTCTGGAACAGCACGGTCGCGGTGGCGACGGCGCCGGCGACGAGCAGCAGCGAGGCGAGCTTGGTGCCGCGGAACGGCAGCACGAAGCCCCAGCGGCCGTTGGCCCCGAGGGTCATGAAGGCGATCGCCAGCCCGAGGGCCGCGAGGGCGAGGAGCGCCAGCACATTGGCTGGACGGATCTGGGCCGGGCGTATCCATGCAGGCCGGATCCGCGCCTGCGCGGGGCTACGCATGGCGGGAATCCCGGCGCAGCAGCAGGACGAGGAAGAGGGCGCTGCCGACGACCCCCATCACCGTGCCGACCGGGATCTCGTAGGGATAGCGCACCACCCGCCCGAGCACGTCGCAGAGCAGCAGCAGCCCAGCGCCGGAGGCCGCGACCAGCGGCAGGGACCGGCGCAGGTTGTCGCCCGCCGCCATGGCGACGAGGTTCGGCACCACGAGGCCGAGGAACGGGATCGCCCCCACCGTGGCGATCGTGACGGCGGTGATGGTCGCCACGATGGCGATGGCGCCCGCGACGGCGCGGCGGTGGTCGAGCCCGAGATTGATCGCGGCGTCGCGGCCGAGGCCCGCGATGGTGATGCGGTCGGCGAGCCCGTAGGCGACGAGGGTGAGGATGGCCGCGAGCCAGAGCAGTTCGTAGCGCCCGCGCAGAACGGTCGAGAAGTCGCCCGCCTGCCAGGTGCCGAGGAATTGCAGCATGTCGGTGCGGTAGGCGATGAAAGTCGAGGCCGACCCGACCACGCCCCCCAGCATGATCCCGACGAGCGGCACCGTCAGCCGGTCGCGCAGGGGCATGGCGCGCAGCACCCGCAGGAACAAAATGGTGCCGGCGAGCGCGCTCGCGGTCGCCGCCAGCATCTTCACCACCACCGGCGCGTCGGGGGCGAGCAGCGTGACGAGCAGCATGCCGAGCGTCGCCGATTCGGCGGTGCCCGCGGTGGAGGGCTCGACGAAGCGGTTCTGCGCCACGAGCTGCATGATGACCCCCGCCACCGCCATGCCGGCCCCGGCGAGGACCAGCGCGAGGGTGCGCGGCACCCGGCTCGCCAGCAGGATGTCCGGCGCGCCCGCATCGCCGACGCCGACGAGGAGGCTGGCGGCGGCCAGCGCGAGGAGCGCGAGGCCGGCGAGGAGGGCCTTGCGCAGGGGAGATGGGGTCATGCTCAGCGCCGGCCGTCGAGGGCGGCGGCGATCTGGTCGACCATGGTCTGGAGCGCCCGCAGGCCCCCGGCGGCGAGGTACCAGCTGCCGGCATCGACGGACACGACCTGCCCTTTGCGCCAGGCGCTCGTCTGCCGCACCAGTTCGTTGTCGAGGAGCTGGCGCGCCGGCTGGCCGCGCACCCCGATCGCCGCGTCCCGGTCGAGCACGAACAGCCAGTCCGGGTCCGTCCTGGCGATGAACTCGAACGCGATCGGCTGGCCGTGGATGCCGGCCCCGAGATCGGCCGCGGCCGGCCGGAAGCCGAAGGCGCCGTGGATCAGGCCGAAGCGCGAGCCCGGCCCGAAGGCGCTGAGCCGCCCGCCGGTCGAGAGAACGAACAAGGCCGTGCCGGCCTGCGGGGCCCTGGCGTGGATCGCCGCGATGCCGGCCTGGATCCGGCCGATCCGCGCCTCGGCCTCCGCCTCCTTGCCGAACAGGCGGGCGAGCGAGCGGATGTTGCGCAATTCGCTGCCGAGGGGATCGGCGGCGTCGCTCGAGAGATCGATGGTCGGCGCCATCTTCGCCAGCGCGTCGTAGCGCGGCCCCGAGCGGCCGCCGACGACGACCAGGTCGGGCTCGGCCGCGTTGATCGCCTCGTAGTCGGGCTCCCACAGCGTGCCCATCGGGCGGTAGCGCGGCTGGTTGTACTGCGCGAGGGAGGGCGGTTTCGCCCCGGCCGGGACGCCGAAGACCGGGATTCCGAGCGCGTCGAGGGTGTCGAGGGCGGCGAGGTCGAACACGACGATCTTTTTGGGCGTGGCCGGCAGGGTGGTCTGGCCGCGGGCGTGCTGCACCACGATCTCGGCGGCCGCGGGGGCGGCCAGCGGAGCTGCGAGGAGCAGGGACATGAAAAGGGCCGCGAGGTGGCGCCGGGTCGTCTTGAGCGACGGCAAGGTGGGTGTCCTCTCGAAGATTTGCTTTAGTTCTCTGCTGGATCTGCCTCCCACAAGGTCATTCCGGGGCCGCGCAGCGGAGCCCGGAATCCAGAACCGCAGGTGATGCAGAACGAGGCGGGACGCGTGCCGCCCTACTCTGAACAACCTGAGTGTCTGGATTCCGGGCTCCGCTGCGCGGCCCCGGAATGACTCGGTGGGTGTCAGGACCGTCGGAGTGATTGACCAACCGAGGTTCGCCTCTCACCGCACACCCCCCGGCCGCAGCCGCGCCATGCAGTGCACGTCCACGAACGCCCCGTTCCGAAAACTGGCGGCCCGGTGGGTGCCCTCGATCTCGAAGCCGAACCGCTCGTAGAGCGCGATCGCCCGGGAATTGTCGACGAAGACCGTCATCTCGATCCGGGTGACGTTGAGCCAGTTCTCGGCGGTGTCGATGATCGCGGCCAGCAGCCGCGAGCCGATGCCGCGCCCGGCATAATCCTCGTTCACGCCGAGCCAGAACTCCGCCGCGTGGGCGCGCCGGCCGTAGAACGGCCGCAGGGCCGCGGCGCCGACCGCGCGGCCGTCCGCCTCCGCCACCAGGTGCAGGTCCCGCGGCGAGCGCGGCGTCGCCCAGGCCTTGACCGCCTCGAGGGATTCGTAGGGCAGGGCCAGCGTGCCGGCGCGGAAGGCGGGCTGGTTGTACAGCGCGAAGAGGTCCGGCATGTCCGCCTCGCGCATCGCCCGCACGGTCACGTCCAGGGTCGCCGTCATGCCGTCACGCCCAGTCGATCCGCAGCGTCTCGCGGAAGGCGAAGCGCTCTAGGTGGCGCACGATCACCGCGTGGAAGTCGGGCAGCGTGGCCGGATCGGTCACCGAGAGGTCGATCGTCAGGGCCTCGGCATCGGCGGCGAGCCGGGCTTCGCCCAGCGGTAGGGCGATCCGAGCTTTATCGGTGTCGAACTCGGTCTCGAACCGGTGCGACCAGTGCTTGGCAAGCTGCTGCAGGTAGCGGCTCGCATGGGCGGTGCCGACGACGGCGCGGGACTGGATCATGGGAGGCATCCTTCATCGACGAGGCTGCGATGGTCGCAGAGGCGGGCCGTCCGCCAGGCCTGGTAGGCCTCGGACAGCCGGTGCTTGAGCGCGAACTCGGCCGCGTCGAGCGCGTCGAGGCGGGCCATCACCCCGGCGACCTGCGCCGGGTCGGCCGACCGGGCGAGCTTGAGCACGGCATAGTGCAGGGCGGTGAGGCCGTTCACCAGGGCCTCAATCTCGTCGCAGATCCGCTGGAACTCGGCGTCGGGCCAAGCGAGGGCGCGCCAGAAGAAGGCGAAGCCGTGCTCGTAGGCCCATTTGCGGATGGTGATGACCGGCAATTCGCGCAACGCCTCGCCGATGGCGGCGAGGGTGAGCCCGCCGCGCCCCTCGGCATGGGCCGCCACGATGGCCCGGACCGCGTCGATCAGCGGGTTGGCGTCGAGGACGAAGCAGGCCGCGAAGAAGGCGTCGAGATCGGCGTCCGACGGCGGGTGGGCGAGCGAGGGATCGAACCGGTAGCCGCCGGCGACGCTCGGCTGGCGGATTGCGTTCAGCATCCGGTCCCGCGCGATTCCGCCCTCCCAGCGGAAGTCGGGATCGCGCACCTGCCAGGTCTCGGGATCGTCGCCAAGGCTCACCAGCAGGTAATGCGGGAAGGGGTTCTGGTTGAACTTGTTCTCCCGCTCCGGCAGGTGGAACATGTCCAGCATCACCATCACGCATTCCTCCGGGCGCTGCCGCGCCAGCAGGTCGATGAGGGTCGCGACGTTCTCGTCCTTCGACCGCGACGGGTCGTACCAGGCGTGGAGCGGCACGCCGTAGAGCCGCTCGAACCAGTAGCGGAAGACCTCGTGGTCCTGGGCGTCCGAGTGGTAGGCGAGGCGGAACTCGTCGGTGATGGCGAAGTCGGCGTCCCAGATCAGGGCGTAGAACGGGCGGTGGTCGATCCCGCGCGCCTTCAGCCCGTCGCAGACGCAGCTGACGAAGCAGTGGATCTTCAGATCGTAGGCCAATTCCCCGTGGACGCCCTCGGAAGGCGCCGCCGCGACGGGGGCCTCCGCGGCGGGTTCCCGCACCAGCAGCCCGGCGAGGTCGGAAACCGTCGCGAGGTCGCTCCGCGCGATCGCCTCCTCGGGGATCGAGAGGCCGAGGCTCATCTCCAGCGAGAGCACGAGCTGCAGCACCTGGACCGAGTCGAGGTAGAGATCCTCGTTGAGCCGCGCCGCCGGTCCGAACAGGTCGAGATGCGGGTGGTGCATCTCGTCGCGCAAGACCGTGAAGATGGCCGCGACCGCGTCGTCGCGGGTCAGGGTGGCGATCACGACATCGCCTCCAGGGCGCCGCTGCGGTAGCGCTCGGCGGCTTCGCGGCGGGAGATCTTGCCGTTGGCCTGGCGCGGGATGGCGGCGACCTGCAAAGCCTCGACCGGGACCTGATGCCCGGCGAGGAAGCGGCGGCACCAATCCTGGAGCGCGCGTGGCGGCACCGGCGCCTCGGCGCTGAACAGGAGCGTCACCCGCTCGCCCGCGAAGGGATCGGCCCGGGCGAAGGCCACCACATCGGTGATGCCGGGCATCGCCATCACCACGTCCTCGACCTCGCCCGGATAGACGTTGAGGCCCGAGACGTTGATCGTATCGCTCCGGCGGGAGACGAAGATCAGCATGCCGTCGGGCATCCGGTAGCCGAGGTCGCCGGTGCGGATCGTCGCGCTCCCGCTCGCGACCACGATCTCCTCGGGCGTGCCGGCGCTCACGCCCGCCTGAACGCGGTGATGCGGCAGGGGATAGCCGATCGCGTCGGCCCGCCGCAGGTCGGGGTTCACCGCGATGCAGCCGGCCTCCGAGCAGCCGTATTGCTGAAAGAGGTGCTCCACCCGGGCCCGGATGGCGGCGAACCAGGGCGCGGGCAGCAGCGTGCCGGAGGTCATCGCCGCGTGGAGGCGCTCGCCCTCCGGCATCAGCCGGGCGAGCGTGTGTAGCATGGCGGGCGACGTGTAGAGAAGCGGCCGCTCGGTCTCGCGCAGGCGGCGCAGCAGGTACTTTGGGTTGCCGGTATCGAGCACCAGGGGCGCCCGGCCGCGGCGCAGGCCCACGAGAAGGCCGCAGATCAGCCCGTAGGAATGGGTGATCGGGCAGGCGATGACGGGCGTCATTCCCTCCGGCTCGGTGAAGGCCGCGACGTAGCTCTCGATCTCGCGCTCGACCGCGCTCCAGGGGCGGGCGATGCATTTCGGCTCGCCGGTCGTGCCGGAGCTCATCTGGAGCAGGTGGCCTTCGCCCGGCACCGGGGGCGGGGCGTCGTCGAGGCTCTCGCCGTCGAGGTCGTCGAGGAAGACCCGGTGGCAGCCGGCGCGGGCGGCGAGCCGCCGGGCGCCGTCATCCGGCAGGGCCGGATGGACCGGCAGCAGTGTCGCGCCGGTCCGGCGGGCGGCCAGGATGAAGGCGAGGCTCGAGGCGGTGTCGCGAAACCGCGCCGCGACCCGCTCGCCGCTGCCGGCCCGCAGGCGGGCGCGGGCGGTGACGTGCGCCAGCGTCGTCTCCATCTCGTCCGCCGCGAGGATGCGTCCGTCGATCTCGATCATGAGCCTGTCCGCAGGAGGGGGAGGGAGGAGGGAAACAGGGCGTTGGGCGCGAGGTGGCTGCCATGCGCCTCGCCCGAGCCGAGCTTGCGGGCGAGCAGAGCCTCCACCCGCAGGCGGGGCTCCATCACCTCCAGCCGGGCGAGCCGGTCCGTCAGCCCGTGCTCGGCGGCGTGGCGGCGCAGACGCCGGCCGAGCCCGTTCCAGAACCCGGCCTCGTCGAGCCCGTGCCGGCGGGCGAGGCAATGGGTAATTTCGCTCAAGTTGAAGACGAACAGGCTGTCGGTCACCAACTCGGCGAGGGTGGCGGCCGCCCGCATGGCGTGGAAGCGGTCGTCCGGCGGCCCGGCATGGGCCGGGTCGATGGCGCCGAGATCCGGCACCGGGGGCACGTCGCGGAGGAAGTCCGGCGCGTATTCGGCGCTCTCGTGGAAATCACGGCACATCACCCGCTCGGGCCAGCCGTCGCGGTGCACCAGGATCATGTTCTGGCCGTGCGCCTCGAGCGCCACGCCGTGCGCCACCAGGAGGTGCCAGACCGGCAGCACCGCCACCTCGACCAGCCGGTCGAGCCAGGGTGCGAGGCCGTAGCGATCGAGCCAGGGCGCCACGAAGCTGCGGCCGTCCGGCTCGGCAGCCGAGAGCGCGTTGAGCGGCACGGCGGCCTCACCGGGCGCCAGGACCGGGCTCTCGCGCCAGATCGCTGCGAGCCGGCCGTCCCGGTCGGCGATCAGGGCGGCGTATTCGCGCAGAATCGTCATCCCGGAGAGGTACGGGTCACCGGCGACGATCCGGGCGAGCCAGTCCGAGAGGGCCGGCGCGGTCAGGACGAAGGCGGGATCGAGGATCCGCAGGCTCGACGTGCTGACGACGCTCAGGGACAGTTTCACGCTCGGGGCGCGCGGGTCGTCGCAGGCGTGCAGCGTGCGCAGGGACTGGCTCGCCCGGTAGCGCGGCCCGGCCGATCCGAGCGCGACGACGGTGCCCTCCGCCAGCCGGGAGCGCCAGGGCTCCTCTCCGGCGAGGTGGCGCATCTGCCAGGGATGGACCGGGACGAGCGCGTGCGAGGCGGGGGAATGGCCGGCCGCGCGCAGGCGCTCCGCCAGCCCGTCCCAGTCCGGCCCGAGCGTGGCGCGCCAGAACGCGTCCTCGTCGCCCGGCAGGGAGGATTGCACCAAGCCCCGCGGCAGGGCGAGCCAGGCGAGGCGGAAGGCCTGCCCGGCCTCCGGCCCGTACGCGGCGTGGTCGTCGAGGCTGAAGCCGGTGCGGGCCTTGAAGCAGGGATGATAGGGGTGGCCTTCCCCCAGGGCGCTATCGAGCGCCGCGAAGGGCAGGCCGCGGCGCTCCCGCGCGGGCAGGGTCGCGGCGTTCCAGCGGCACAGCGCGACCGTCTGCCGGAGTTCCGCGAGCAGGCGCTCGCGGGGCTCCGGGGCGGCCGGCAGGGCCTCGATCAGGTCGGCGAGCCGGGCCGCCCGCCACCCGCCCTCGGCCGCGATCTCGACCGGGCCGGCGAGGCGGGGACGGCCGAAGGGCCCGAGAGTCCCGGGGGCACGGAAGCGCCGCCCGCCGAGGCGCCAGTGCAGCGAGCCATCGCCGGGCACGGCCTCCGCTGGGGTCTCGCTCAGGCCCTCGAACAGGATCGCCTCCGCGAGCTGCCGCAGCACGCGGTCGTCCGGTGATTCGAGCATGTCAGGACGCCAGGACACGGCCGGACGCGCCCTGCCGCGCCCGATGCCGGAGCGGGTTCGGCATGTCGATATAGGTACCGGCGCCGTCGGCCGAGGCCAGCTCGTCGCGGTCGGCGAGGCGTACGCGCAGGTTGGCCTTGGTGCAGAGGGTCGGCCCGTCGAGAACCGAGCGGGCGAAGGCCCGGCCCGGACCCGTCATGCGCCGGGCGATCGTCTCCAGCCGGCGGGCGAGGTCGTCGAGCAGCACCTCCTCCCGGACGATCCCGTCATGGCCCATCCGGGCCACCACGGAGAAGACCTGGTTCACCACGAGGTAGTAGGCGAGGCGCCGGCGGATCTCGCCGTCGTCGAAGAAGAGCGACGGGATGGTGCCGGTCTCAGGCACCAGGCGTGTGATCCGCGGGCGGGCGTCCTCCGACAGGTAGAAGCCCTGGTTGTCGCGGTAGAAGCCCCGGCGCGGCCAACCCGCGGCGACGTCGAGGAGCGCGTTCTGCTGGTGGGCCTCCAGCGCGATGCCGTGCCGGTCGTAGAGGGCGACGACCGGCTCCAGCATGCAGTCGAGGTAGAGGCTGAACCAGGTCCGGCCGGCATGAGAGAGATCGGCTTGAGCGAGGTCCGTGCCGCCGACCCGGCGCAGCAGGGTCGCGAGCCGCGAGGGACGGCCCGGCACCGGCTCGGCGGTCAGCGCCGCGACGGTCGCGACGCCGCTTTCCGCCCCGTCCCGGAACGGGTTTTCGCGATACACCATCTCGAAGCCGCTCTCGGGATGGCCGGGCAGGTCCAGCGTCATCCAGGCCGGGTCGGCGATGATCCGGAACGCGGGATGCTCGGCACATCCGCTCCGCGCCAGCAGCCGCGCCACCGCGACCCCGGCCTCCAACTCGGCCTTCCGGTTCACCCGCAGCGAGTTGGTGAGGGTGACGGGCAGCGAGAACTTCGCCATCCAGGCGCTGTCCGGCGCGTAGACCGTGCGCAGCGACGAGGTCGCGGTGAAACGCGGGCCGAAGGCGCCGAGCGGCCGCAAGTGGCCCGCCTCCACCAGCGCGGCGACGGCCGGCGTCAGCAGCAGCGCCTCGGCCTGGAGCGGGTGCATCGGCAGGGCGATCTCGCCGGGCCGCAGGGGCAGGTGCCCGGCATCCGCCCCGAGGAGGTCGCGGGCGATCTCCGGGGCGGAGCGGCCCACCGCCGAATCGTGGCGCACCCGGGCGGCATCGGCGGCGAAGACCGCGAGGCGGAACGTCCCGCCCTCCTCGGGCGCGTAGGCGCGGGCCTGCCAGGGGGTGAGGCCCTGGCGGCTCTTCGGCGTCGGGTGCAGCCAGTGGCCGAAGACGAGCGCGCGCTCGGCCGCAATGAAATCCTCGGCCTCGTCAGGAGCTCGGGCGGCCAGGTCGAGCTGGCGGGCGGTCTCACGGTAGCTGTCGAGCACCCGCCCCAGCAGTTCCAGTTCGCGCGCGCGGGCCTTGGTGCCGCCGGCCTCGTCGCAGCGCGCATAGGCCTCGCCGAGCAGATCCTGCAGCGCCCGCATCGGCGCGACCGGGCGCCAGCGCGGCTCGTGCAGGTGGCGGGTCCAGAGCCGGCCGAAGCCCAGCGCGCCGCAGAGCGAGGGCGCGACGATCTCGGCCCGGATTGCGACGCGCTGGTCGCGCAGCTGCCACTCGACGCACGAGGCGGGCGGCCCGTCGGGCAGCGCGTGGCGCACCGGGATGCCGGGATCGATCTCGCGCAGGTAGCCGTTGGCGAAGCTGCGGAACGCCGCCGCCTCGGCGACGGCTTCAGACGGTTGCGGCATGTCGACCAAGCCTCGCTCCGGCCTCCGGTTGGGGGAATTTCTGTCTGCGCAGGGGCGGCCGACGCTCAGCGCCCGGCGGAGCCGGGTCGCCCACTCGGATGCACGGGATCGCGTCGAGCTCGCTTCGTGACGTGGTCTATCGCTCGCACGACAGGCGCGAGTCAAGAAAATATGCCGATATTGCGTGCATAGACGTACAGATTTGAACTATTTTGAAAACAAAAAACTCGAAAAATCGAGCGCTCATTCAGGATGTCGTGGATCGAATGCTCAGCGGAGTGCGGGCATCATCGCGCGGAAGGGGAGAGGACCGGTTCCGGGCCGCTCCCCCCTGCTACCTCACTCAGAAATCCACCGTCGCCGAGACGATGACCGTGCGCGGCGCACCCACCGCCAGGAAGCCGCGGGCGGCCGAGGCCCAGTAGGAATTGTCGAACACGTTCTCGACGATGGCCCGCACCGTGACGGGCTTCCCGGAGGCGCCCTCGAAGGTGTAGCGCAGGCCGGCATCGAAGCGCGTCCAGTCGGGCACCCGCTGCGTGTTGGCCTGGTTGTAGAACTGGCCGCTGGTGTAGATGGCCCGCCCGGTCAGCGTCAGGCCGGGGGCGAGCCACGGCGGCAGGTCGACCTCGCCGTAGAGGTTGAACGCCACGTCCGGCACGCCGGGGGCGACGTTGCCGTTGAACTGGCGGTTCGCGATGTTGACGAGCCGCCCGTCGAGGAAGGTGACGCCGCCCAGCAGCCGCACCCCCGGGAGCGGCTCGCCGAACACCGAGAGTTCGGCGCCGCGGTTGCGCTGCAGGCCGCTGACCGAGAAGCGTCGCGTGGCAGGGTCGGTGAAGGCGTTCGGCTGCTCGATCTCGAACAGCGACGCCGTGACCGCGAAGGTGCCGAAATCGTACTTGGCGCCGATCTCCTGCTGCCGGCTGACCGCGGGCGGGAAGACCTCGTTGGCGTTGATCGCCGCGACCGGTGCGGTCGCCGTGGGCTCCAGCGCCTCGATGTAGTTGCCGTAGAACGACAGGTTGTCGGTCGGGCGGAACACCGCCGCGATGGCCGGGCTGAACCGGCCGCGCTGGTAGTTCGAGGTCTGGTTGCCCAGGCTCGGGCCGAGGGTGATGTTGTAGCTCTGCTGGTCGATCTCCTGGAACCGGCCGCCCAAGGTCAGGAGGAAGCGGTCCTCGCCGAGCGACAGGGTGTCGGCGATGCCGACGCTGCGGGCGCTCAACTCCGTGAACAGCGGCCGGTTGTCGGAGCGCGGCAGCAGCCGGGTGTTCACCGAGCCGCGCGCCAGGTGGATCGGATCGTAGATATTGGTCTGGAAGGGGGCCGGCAGGGCCGGCTGGACGAAGCCGCCGCGGTAGTTCCGGTTGTTCGCCTCGACCGCCGAGACGGTGAGGTAGTGGCCGAGCATGCCGGTCTGGAACTTCGTGCGCAGGCCGACCTCGCCGGTGAGCCCCTGGATCTCCTGCGGCTGGATCGAGAGGGTGTTGGTCGCCTGGCCGGTCAGGCTCGTCACCTGGTAGAACGAGGTGAGGAAGTCCTCGTTGTAGCGGCTCACGCCGCCGGCCGCGTAGATCGTCGTGTCGGGCAGGATGTCGTACTCGACCCGGCCCGCCGCCATGTTCTGGCGGGTGTCGATGTATTCGAGCGAGCTCGACGTGTTGAGGCGGTTGTTCGGCGCCCGCGGGATCGGGATGTTCGGCGAGACCGAGTTGAAGAGCGAGGTCGGCGCCGTGATGTTCTGGCTGTTATGGACGAGGTCGAGCGAGGCGCGCAGGCGCTCGCCGCGGTAATCGAGGCCCAGCGTCGCAACGCCGACCTCGATGGCGTTCTTGTCGAGCGGCGTGCTGCCGTTGCGGTAGGAGAGGTTGGTGCGCACGCCCCACTCCTTCGACGGGCCGAAGCGGCGGCCGAGATCGGCGTGGGTCCAGACCTGCGAATCGCTGAGGTAGGTCGTGGTGAGGCGGGTCAGCGGCTCGTCATAGGCCCGCTTGGGGATGAGGTTGATCGTGCCGCCGACGCGGCCGGTGCCGCCATTGAGGAAGGCGGACGGACCTTTCAGGATCTCGACCCGCTCCACGCCCTCCGTGAACACCCGCCGCGGATTGGCGAGGTAGAACAGGCCGTCGAAGCCTACGTCGAGGTTCACGACCGAGAAGCCGCGGATGAAGAACGAGTCGCGCTCGCTGAAGGGCGGCGCGTCGTTGCGCACCGAGGAATCGTTCAGAACCACGTCGGCGAGCGAGCGCGACTGCTGGTCCTGGATCAGCTTCTCGGTGTAGCCGGTGACGTTGAACGGCGTGGTCAGGACCGAGCGGTTGCCGAGAAGGCCGAGCCGGGCGCCGGTGGCGACCTGGCCGCCGGCGAAGGGCGGCGGGGGCTGCCCCACCGTCCCGGTCGGCGGCGGCAGGCCCCGCCCCCCGTCGCCCGCAGCCGCGGACCCGCCCGCCGGGCGGCCCTCGACGACGATCTCGTCGAGGCGCACCGTCTCCTCGGGCTTGCCCCCGAGCTGGGCGTAGCGCGGATTGACCAGGGTGAGGGTGGACGGGCTCACCCGTCGGTAGCTCAGGCCCGTTCCGTCGAGGAGCCGGCCCAGCGCCTCGAGGGGCTGGAAACTGCCCTCGAGACCGGTCGTCGTCAGGGCCTGGGTCAGGTCGGTCCCGTAGACGAGCTTGACCTTGGCCTGCTCGGTGAAGCGGACGAGGGCCGGTTCGAGCGGCCCGTTCGGGATCGACAGGGCGACGGCGTCGTCGGCCCGAGCCGCCGCCGATGCCAGCACCAGCACCGACGTGCCGGCGAGCGCCATCCCGGCCAGCCGTCCGCATTGAACCCTACGCTTGCGCGCCACCATGTCCGACCACCCCGTCCGTCTGCGCGAAGGGGGGCGGCGTGTTCGCGCGCTCTCGTCCCTTCATGGGCTTGAGATCAACGAGGCGGCGATCTCCTGACGTCGGACCGTGCATTTTCTCGAAAAAATTTTCAGATGGGTGAGCCGACCAGGACGAGGAGCGGGGTGAGCCGGGTCACGCGCAGGGACAGGCCAGCAGCGAGGGCGTCGAGGGCGTCGTCGGTGTCGCGCAGGTCGAAGGCGCCGGTGACCCGCTGCTCGCCGGCCTTCGCGTCGAGCAGGACGATGCGCCCGCGGCGATAGCGCCCGAGCTCGGCCAGCACGTCGGACAGGCGTTCGCCGGAGACGGTCAGGCGTCCGTCGCGCCACGCCATCGCGCGGGCGACGTCCGCCTTTGCCACGTCCGCTTCGCCGCCGCCGCCCGCCGGGCCCTCGCGAAACGCCTCGCCGGCCGACACGGCGACGTGGCGGCCTGCCACCGCGACATCGACCCGGCCCTCGGCGACGCCGACCGATGGCGCTGCGCCGTCGGCGCGGACGTAGAACACCGTGCCGACCGCCCGGACGCTGACCCCGCCGCCCTCGACGACGAAGGGCCGGGCGGGATCGCGGGCGACGTCGAACACCGCCTCGCCGCGCAGGAGCGACACCCGGCGCTCGATGCCGGGGAAATGCAAGGCGAGGGCGGTGCCGGTATTGAGGTCGACGCGGCTGCCGTCGGGCAGGCTCGCGTGGGCGATGTCGCCGATTCCGCTCCACAGGTCGGAGCGCAGCCAGTCGGCGAGCCCGGCCTGATAGGCCAGGGCCGCCCCGAAAACGAGGATTGCGGCGAGGCAGGCCGGCCCTTTCTGGCTCCGGCGGGCGGGGGACCGGTCCGGCAGGTGGCCGAGCTGGCGCCACAACGCGTCCATCTCGGCATAGGCCGCCGCGTGGACGGGATCGGCCGCGAGCCAGGCATCGAACGCGGCGCGGTCCGCTTCGGTCGCATCGGAGGAGGCGAGGCGCACGACCCAGCCGGCCGCCGCCTCGTCGATTGGATCCTCTTCGTCCGGAAGATGCGCACCGGTCCCGTCGTCGATGGCCAAGGCCGGCTCCCTCAACGGCGCTCCCAGGCCCGGACGATCCGGGCATCTGAAGCTCCACCCCCTTATGATCGACGGGGCGCCGGAATCCTGACGTGTTCTTTAGAAAAGATCGCCGCAGCGGCGGCGGCAATGCAGGAGCGCCTTGATCAGGTGCTTCTCGACCATGTTCCGGCTGACGCCGAGCCGCGCCGCCACCTCGCCGTTCGGCAGCCCCTCGATGCGCGCGAGGAGGAACGCCTCCCGGCAGCGCGGTGGCAATTCGTCGATGGCGGCGGCGAGCCGCCGAAGATCCTGGCGGGCCATCGCCTGCTGCTCCGGGAGGGCGTGGGCGTCGGCGAGGCCGGTCCAGTCCTCCTCGCTGACCGGCTGGAAGATCCGGCCCTCCAGCCGCTGCCGGTTGCGCATACGGCGCGCCACGTTGCTGGCGATCTGGAACAGGAAGGCGGAGGGCTGCTCGATGTTGGTCCGGGTGAGCGCCGCGAGCATCAGGAGATAGGTCTCCTGATGGGCATCGGCCGCGTCGGCCGGGTTGCCGAGCCGACGCGTCAGGAATCGCCGCAGCCTCGCACCGTCGCCCCGATGCAGCGCATCGATCGTGACCGCCTGCATGCCCCAACTCCGAACTTATCTAAACTGGACCTTGATCAATCAATCATCTCGAATACGATCGCACAAGTGCTTGTCGTAGCGTGAGGTCTTCATCGTATTACGTCTAGTTCTAAACTGCGTGGAGTGCCTCGGTGCAAGCCGTTGTGTTTCTGCCGGAAATGTTTGGCAACGAAGCCTGCCGTGCCGAGCGGCTGGACGGATGCGGGGGCGGGAAATCGCTCGCTCTGGTGCAGAAATGACACGATCGGCCGTGACGGGAACACGCCACGCCGCCGGCGCCTTGTCCCTCGCGGTCCGCGAAGGGAGACGGCACATGCGGGATCACGGCCCCTCGTTCGGCATCGGGTTCGTCGCGGGCCTGCGCAGCATGACGGCTTGCGCCGCGCTAACGGTCGCTTCCACCGGCGGACGGGTCCGGGGCACCGTCATCCCGTCCGGGCCCGCCGCCCGGAACCTCGCCATCGCGGCGGCGCTGGCCGAGATCGCCGGCGACAAGATGCCGTTCGCACCCGACCGGCGGATCCCGCCCTCCTTCGCGCTGCGGCTCGTCATCGGGGCCGTCGGTGGCTGGGCCCTGGCCGGGCGGCGCGCGGCGCCGGAGGCCGGTGCGCTGGCGGGCCTCGCCGGCGCGGCGGCCGGCACGCTCCTCGGTCGCGCCGCGCGCGGGCCGGATTCCCGTCACGCGGCCGGTCGCGCCTACGGTTTCGCCGAGGATGCGGTGGCCGTCGCGCTCGCGGCGGTGGTGGTGGCGTCGGCCGAGCGAAGGGAGGGTGTTTGAGAGCGAGTCCGATCGGCCTCTACGAACTTCTCACCCTTCGCGTCATTCCGGGGCCGCGTAGCGGAGCCCGGAATCCAGAGCCGCGGATGGTTCAGGATAAAGTAGGACGCTATCCGCCTCGTTCTGAAAGAACCGAGGTTCTGGATTCCGGGCTCCGCTGCGCGGCCCCGGAATGACGCGGAGGATCAAAGGGACGTTGGAGCACGTACCGACGGAACGCCAGCTTCCTTATCGCGCCGCCGCCCCGGCGCGCCCGGCCTCCCGCACCGTCGCGATCCGCAGCGGCTCCTTGCGGCCGCGCACCGGGCGCAGGCCGAGATCCGCCGCCCGGAGATCGGCGGGCAGGCCCCCTAAGCGATCGAGGAGGTCGCCCGAGACGATGACCGGGACGTCGAGCTCCTTGGCGAGCCCCTCAAGCCGGCTCGTCGTGTTCAGCGCGTCGCCGAAATAGGCGATCTTGCGCCGCTCCAGGCCGATCTCCGCGGTCACCACCGGGCCGCAATGCAGAGCGGCGCGGAAGGTCGGCACCGCACCGAACCGCGCGACCCAGCTCTCCCTGTCGGCCTCGACCGTGCGGACGAAATCGAAAACGCAGCGCAGGCAGGCCGCGTCCCGCATGCCCCCGTCCATCGACCAGCTCACCAGGGCCATGTCGCCGACGTAATCGTCGATCGAGCCGCGGGCGCGGTGCACCGGCAGGGCCAGAGCCGCGAAGATCGCCCCGAGCCAGCTCTGGGCCGCGAGGTCGCCGTGCTCCTCGGCGAAGCGCGTCGAGCCGGCGACGTCGAGGAACAGGAAGATGCGCTCCTCGGTGATCGGGCGGTGGTAGCGGCCGACGAGCAGGCTCGCGAAGACGCGCGGCCCCATCAGGTCGCGGACGCGGAACACGAAGGTGGCGAGCGCCGAGATCCCGAGCGCGTAGGCGAAGCCCGTCTCCGACATCATCATCGCGCTGCGGGCATCGGCCATGACGCCGAAGCCGCGGTGGAGGACCGTGCCGGCGACGGCGTTGCCGAGGACGATCATCGCGACATAGGTCGCCAGCGTCGCGACGGCGAAGACCGGGGTCGCGGCCCGGCGCGTCAGCGCGCGCCAGCGCCGGAGCATCAGGCCGCGCTCGTAGAGCATCAGCGGCGCGCCGATGAAGACGCCCCGGACCACGGCCACGAAGGGCTCGACGCCGAAGACCAGGCCGTAGAGCAGGCCGGCCAGCGCCCCGATAGCCGGCGCCACGAACCAGAAGCGGGCCCGGAAGGGAAGCGTGGCCCCGCCCTGGCTCAGGGGGCGGGCCGGCGCCTCGGCGGGCGCAACGGGTGACGACATCGGGGCTCCTCGCTCGCGCCTCGCGGGCCAGAAATAGCAGGTCTCGCGCGCCGCCTCCCCTTCGCATCACGGGGCGGGGATCACATCGCCGTGCCCCCTTTGCGTGCACCTGCATGGGGCGGGGTGGAAAAACGGACCCCCAGCGTCTATATGGGGCTCATGGCAGACAGCACTTCCACTCCCTACACCATCGAAATCTCCCCCATCACGAAGCCCGCCGGGCAGTTCCAGTGGGCCATCCGCCGGAACGGCAAGCTGGTCGAGCGCTCCGACCGTCCGCATCCGACGGAGGCCAAGGCCGAGGCCAGCGCGCTCGCCGCGGTGGAGCGCAGCATGCACTCCGCGGGCAGCGGACGCTGGTAAGCGCCGCCTCACGTCTCATCGTGACGTCGAAAACGGGCGAGGCCGCACGGGCCTCGCCCGTTTTCGCGTGAGCAATCCAATGCCGTTCGCCCCGCCGCCGTCCGATCCGCCGGCCCTGGTGCGCCCCGCCGCAACAATTCCCTGCGAGGCGGCCACCCGCGCGCGCCTGCTGGCACCGCCAATGCCCGGGGACGACGAGGTCCGGCTCACCTGCTCGCTGCGCCTCGCGCCGGGCGACCGGGTGCTCAAGCGCATCGTGATCGAGGGCGCGGCGGCATCCAACCTCACGCTCGACTGCGCCGGCGCCAGCCTCGGCCGCCCGGGCGAGGAGGCTCATCTCGGCGCCTACACGATCGCGATCCGCTCCGGGCCGCCCTCCCGCCCGGGCGAGGGCTGGGACCGCCCGTCCGGCATCCGCATCCGCGACTGCACGATCTTCGGCCATGTCCGGATCTGGGGCATGGCGGAGAACGGGCAGGGCCCGCTCCTGCGCGAATCCTCGCACAGCCCCGGCCACACCGCGCGCGCGCAGGCCGCTGCGCCCACCGACGTGACGATCACCGGCACGACCATCGTCGGCGCCGGGCCGATCCCGCTCTATCTCGGCCCGGGCACCACCCGGGTGACTTTGCGCGATTCGCGGCTCGCCGGCCGGTCCGTCTCGACGGCGCTCTACCTCGACGCCGAGAGCGCCGAGAACCGCATCGAGGACACTCTCATCGAGACCGAGACGGCGCGCGAACTCGTCGCCGTCGACGGCTCGGCGAAGAACCGCATCACCGGCAACCGATTCACTCTGCACGGCCAGGGCGGCGTGCGTCTCTACCGCAATTGCGGCGAGGGCGGCACGGTGCGCCACCAGCCCCCCTCCGACAACGTGATCACCGGCAACACCTTCGTGACCCGCGGCTTCTTCCAGGCCGCGCCGATCGTGGTGAATTCCCGCAACGGCTGGCGCTTCACCTGCGGCGAGGATGCCGGCTACCCGTTCGGCAGCAGCCTCGACAATGCCGATAACGGCACCGGCAATATCGTTTCGCCCAACGCGGTCGAGTAGGGCTCACGCGCGCGCGACAAGGACCAGGATCGCCGCGAGGCTCGCGATCGCGAGCGGCATCTGGACCGGGCGCAGCCGCGCGAAGAACAGCGGCGCCTCGCCGCGCCGGGCGGCGATCGGATCGAGCAAAGCGACCGCGCCGTAGCCGGCGATCAGCAGCCCGGCGGCGACCCCGGTGCGGCTGAGCGCCACCGCCAGGAGGGCGCCGACGCCGAGGACGAACAGCGCCAGCATCGTGGCGATCTGCATCACCGTCGCCCCGCCCTCGGTGCGGAAGCTGACCCCGCGCCGGACCCCGGAGAAGAACAGCAGGATCGCGCAGGCCCAGAGCAGCGTCAGCGTGACGGCCGCCTCGCCCGGCTCGCCCCCGAGCATCCAGGATGCGGCCGCGCCGACCACGAGGGGCAGCATCGGTCCGAAGGCGAGGGCCACGCTGAGCCACGGCACCGCTCGGGGCTCGTGGATGGTGAGGGTCCGGCCGGTCGCGTCGTCCTGCATGGTGTTCCCATCTCCCGCTGACGAGTCATGCCTAGCGGCGTAACGCGTCCGTCGCGACAGCATGGGATCACGCTCGTCGCCGCCGCCCGACCGTCTGGTCCATTGGTTGCAGCCGCTCTATGCTGCCCGCAAAAATCGGGAGGAACAGATGGGTCGGACCGCGAAACGCGCTCTGTCTTGGCCGCTGGCGGCCGTGCTTCTGGCAAATGTTTGCTCGGCGAGCGTCGCGCACGCCGCGGATGGGCCGCCGGTGCAGGAGGGTTTCTCGACCGAGCGCCTGGCGCGCATCGCGCCGGCGATGACCCGGGAGATCGAGAAGGGCACGGTCCCCGGCGCGGTGACGCTGATCGCCCGCAACGGCCGGATCGTCCATTTCGAGGCGCATGGCTTCCTCGATTCCGCGAAGACGAAGCCGATGACCCGCGACGCGGTGTTTCGCGGCTTCTCGATGACGAAGCCGTTCACGGCGGTCGCGGCGATCGCGCTGATCGAGCAGGGCCGGCTCGGGTTGCGCGATCCGCTGTCGCAATACTTCCCCGAATTCAAGGACATGAAGGTCTACGCGGAAGTGCGCGACGAGCGCGGGCGCACGAGCCGCGTCGCGGTGCCGGCCAAGCGCCCGATCCTGGTCTGGGACCTGTTCCGCCACACCGCGGGCTTCACCTATGGCGGCTCGGCGCCCTTCCCGGAGATGAAGGAGGCCTACGAGAAGGCCGACGTCGAGAGCCTGAACGGCGACCTTTCGAACGAGGAGTTCGTCAAGCGGCTCGCGGCGATTCCGCTCGCCTACGAGCCGGGCACGCGCTGGGAATACTCGGTCGCCACCGACGTCCTCGGCCTCGTGGTCGAGAAGGTGTCGGGCCAGCGCCTCGACCGGTTCCTCGACGAGACCCTGTTCAATCCCCTGCGGATGACGCAGACGAGCTTCCAGCTCCGGCCGGACCAGGCGGCCCGCTTCGCCGACGCCTACGATGCCGATCCGCTCAAGGCCGACCTGTGGAAGCTCGCCCGCAGCGAGCAGGATCCGGGCAAGCGCTACCTCCATGGCGGGGCCGGCGCGGTCATCACGGCCGAGGATTACTTCCGCTTCGCCCAGATGGTGGCGAATGGCGGCGAGCTCGACGGGGCGCGCATCCTGTCGCGCGAGTCGGTCGAGTTCATGCTGTCGAACCACCTCCAGGGGCTCGAGGGCGCGCCGACCCCGACCACCGGCCCGGGCTACGGCTTCGGCCTCGGCTGGGGCGTGCGCCTCGACGAGGGCGGGGCCTGGATCCCCGGCTCGAAGGGCGACGCGATGTGGGCGGGGGCCGGCGGCACCAGCTTCACGGTCGACCGCAAGGAGGGGATCGTCGGCGTCTTCCTCGCGGCCGGCCCGAGCACGCGCCAGCACACCCGCTTCCTGTTCAAGAACCTCCTCTACGGGGCGCTGGTGCAGTAGCGCCCCGAATCAGACGGGGAGTCAGGCGGCGCGGCGGCCGGCATAGAGGCGGCAATGCTGCAGGTAGCCGACCTCGTGCCGCCCGGCGAGCTCGACGACGCTCGACCACAGCCAGGACGGGGCCTCGCCGTCGCAGCCGCGGGTGACCTCCGCCCGCCACGCCGCGCAGGTGTCGTCGTCCATCTGCCGGCCATGGGCCCGGCCGACCACGGTGGCGAGGTAGTGGGCGGCCCGCACCGCCTCCTCGCGGCTGAACTGGTCGACGTCGAGCTTCAGGTCCTGGGGTGCGAGCTCGCGCATCACCACGGGCTTGCCGAGGAGATGCACCGGCAGCATCCGTTCGCCGAGATTCGGCGCCAGCGCCCGCGCCCCGGCGACGACCCGCTCGGCGGCGTCGTCCGGCATCCGGGCGCCGGGCGCCGGGGGGGCCGCCGGCGCGACCGCCTCCTTCAGGTCGACCAGGGCCAGCCGGTCCTTGCGGCGCCCCCCATCCTTGTCATGTCCCTGGTCAGGCTCCTCGATCCGCACCAGGGCGGCGTAGCGCAGGAAGCCGAGCGAGCTGCAGCCCTTCATCCAATAGGCGGCGTCGATGAGGCGGAGATCCGCCGCCGCATCGCGCCCGTTGAGGGCGAGCACGAGGCGGCGCACGGCCTCCTCGCCGAACACCTCCTGCAGGGCGTCGCGCTCAGCGGCGTCGAGGGCCCAGAACTTGCGCCCGAGGGGGATCCGCGGCTCGACGTCCTTCAGCCGCTCGCGGGCGAGCTGCTTCCAGTGCCGGCCGAGCGCCCGGCGGCGCACCGTGCGCACCACCTCCGGCTCGGGCGGGGCCTCGCCGGCGCCGGGCTCGCCAAGCTCCCCTCCGCCAAATTCCCCTCCGCCGAGGCCCTGCGCATAGCCGTGGATCATCTCCTCCAGCATCCGGGCCGTGACCACCCCGGGCAGGTCCGACCCGCGCGCCGCGCTCGCCAGCGACAGGCCGAGGCGGACGAGGTCGTGGGTCGGGTTGCCGATCACCGTCTGGTCGAGGTCGCGGATCTGGATCGCGACCCGTCCCGCGGCATCGGCGAGCGGCCCGAGATTGCCGAGATGGCAATCGCCGCAGATCCAGATTGCGGGCCCCTCCGGCAGGGTGCCGCGGGGCAGGCCGTCCAGCCACTCGTAGAACTTGAGGGTGTTGCCGCGCACGTAGGCGTGCGCCGACCGCGCCATCTTCAGGGTGCGCTGACGTTCCAGCACCGCCGCGCGGTCCTGCGGGCCGAAGCTCCGGATCTCGGACATTCCATCACCTGCGTGAGCACGGCCGACACGCTACCTTGGCCGCCCCGGTCAACGCACGAGAACAGGTGAGCAACGCGCGTCGTTTCGTCCCTGCTGTGGATGAAGGTGGGAGGCTCGGACGTGGCAGGGGGAGTGCGACCGTTCGGTCGTCCCGCGCCCCAGAGCCGATCCCACGCAAGCAGGCGAATAGCCGGCGAAGTCTCCGACGGCGCACGTGGCCGCCCCCGGAGATCTTGCCGGAGGACGCGCTCACACGCCTCGTCCGTCCTCCCCCGGCCAGTCCAAAGCCGCGTATTGCGTCCGCAGCTCGCGCTTGAGCAGCTTGCCGGCGGTGTTGCGGGGCAGGTCCTCTTGGAACAGGATGCGCTTGGGCACCTTGTACGGCGCGAGCCCGGTGCGGCAATGGGCGATCAGCTCCTCGGCCCCGGCACTCGCGCCCGGACGCAGCACCACGACCGCCGTCACGGCCTCGATCCATTTCGGGTGAGGCAGGGCGATCACCGCCACCTCCGAGACGCTCGCGTGGGTGAACAGGACCTCCTCGACCTCGCGGCTCGCCACGATGGTGCCGCCGGTCTTGATCACGTCCTTCACCCGGTCGACCACCGTGATGTAGCCCGCCTCGTCCATGATCCCGACATCGCCCGAGTGGAACCAGCCGCCGCGAAACGCCTCCCGGGTTTCCTCCGGCTTGTCCCAGTAGCCGGCCATCAGCTGCGGCGAGCGGTGGACGATCTCGCCGCGCTCGCCGGGGGCGACGTCGCGCATCGCGTCGTCGACGATCCGGGTCTCGACGTTGAAGACCGGGCGGCCGCAGGAGGCCGGGCGGGCATCGTGCTCCTCGGGGCGCAGCACGGTGGCGAGCGGCGCGATCTCGCTCTGGCCGTAGCAATTGTAGGGCTTCGCGCCGGGCAGGCGGGCGCGAAGCTCCTCGAGCACCGGCACCGGCATGATCGAGGCGCCGTAATAGACGTGGCGCAAGGATGTCAGGTCCCGCCGCGCGAAGTCGGGCGAGCGCAGCAGGCTGATCCACACGGTCGGGGGCGCGAAGAACGAGGTGAGGCGGTGCTCCTCGATCAGGCGCAGGCAGGTCTCGGGCGCCGGGGCCTCGATCAGCACCGTCTCGGCCCCGGCGAGGAGCTGGGGCATGGTGAAGGCGTGCATCTGTGCGGTGTGGTAGAGCGGCAGGGCGGCGAGCGCCCGGTCGCCGGGACCGAAATCGAGGGCGGTGACGCAGCTCAGATACTCGGCGATGAGGCCGCGGCTCGTCATCATCGCGCCCTTCGGCGCCGCGGTGGTGCCCGAGGTGTAGAGGAGCTGCACCACGTCATCGTCGGCGACCGGCACGTCGACGGGCTCGACCTCACCCTCGCCCTGCGCGAGCCGCAGCACGTCGAGGCCGGTGCCGCCGAACAGGGTGCCGAACCAGGGCCCCGTCCCCTCGTCCAGCGCCTCCCGGGCGTTGCCCGCGAGCGCCGGATCGACGATCAGCGCGCGGGCGCCCGACTGCTCGACGATGTAGCGCAGCTCGCGCCCGGTCAGGGCGTAGTTGACCGGCACGTGGATGAGGCTGGCCCGGGCGCAGGCGAGCCACAGGATCAGGTAGGCGTCCGAGTTGCGCCCGAGCGCGCCGAGCCGGTCGCCGCGGGTCAGGCCCGCCTCCAGCAGGCCCCGGGCGACCCGGTCGGCGGCGCGGTCGAGGGCGTCGAAGCTCCAAAGCCGCTCGCCGAAGGTCAGTGCAGTGCGGCCGCGGTAGCGCCGGGCCGTGCGGCGGAGCGCATCGGAGATCGTGTCGCGCCGGGCGCGCGCAGCCTCGGGTCCGGCGAAGGTGCCGTCATGATCCATGGTCGTCTCTCCCTCGTGTCTTCGTTGTTGTCCCCCTTTGTCTCAGGGCGGCGGGGACAAGTCACGAGGGAGTAGATCGCCCGGGGGATCCGGACGATCGGCGAGGCCTCGCCCGGGCCCCGCCGGTGGGAGACCTTGCGCCGGTCAGGCGGCGATCCAGCCGAAGCGCCCGGCCTCGTCCCAGGCGCAGGCCTCGCCGAGGGACGCGGCGAACACGCCCGAGAGGCGCGCCCGCTCGGCGTCGACCACCGGCCCCTCGACCGCGACCGGCCGGCAGCGGGCGGTGAGGCCCGGCACGACGAAGTCGGGGTTGTGCAGGGCGTGATCGGAGGCGTCCTCGAAGAACGGCCGGTCGCCCCAGTCGAGGTAGCTCTCGGCGGGCAGGCCTTCGGCGAGCAGGATGTCGTGGGCGTCGAGCTCGACGTGCCAGTAGGTGACCGAGGCGACGGGCTCGCGGGCGATGCTGGTACCGTTGATCAGGCACATGATCGGCACGAGGTGGCCGCCCTTGCCGTCCGCATTCGCCCCGACGAGGACCGGGTGCCCGGGCGAGAGGGAAAGGTCGCGGGCGGGCAGCCCCGGCCCGAAGGCGCCGGCGCGGATCCGGACCGGCTGCTGGTGCGGGGGCAGGGCGGTGCCGGCGCCCGCCATGGCCCGATGCCCGATCCAGACGACCGGCCGCAGCGCGCCGGAGGCGGTCACGGCGCGATCGCCAACCCGCAGGTCCTCCACCGCGATCTCGCCGCGCAGAGTGCGGAGGCGGCTGCCGGTGACGAAGCAGACCGGTGCGTAGTCGGTCGGGGTGTTGTTGCCGTCGAAGGTGACGCGCTGCCGCGCGGCGAGCGCCGTGTTCGAAAGGACGTAGCGCGTGGTCTCGCCGTCAAGGTTGGTACCGGTGAACTGGATCATGCTCGGCGAATCGTACTGCGTCGCCGTGAGCGTCTTGGTCGTGGACGTGGTCTCGGCCGGGAAGATGCCGGTCGCCTGGACGGTGTCGCCGACCTTGGCGACCGTCCCGGTCACCGTGATGCTCGAAGTCGAGATGTCGTCGAGGCCGAACCCGGCCGAGGGCGCCCCGTCATCGGTCGCGACGAAGCCTGCCCCGTAGACGGTATTGTTGAAAACCGGCATCGCACCAACCTCCCGGTGATGTTGTTTTGATTGTCGTCGAGACGAAGCGGATCACGCGGAACGACATCCGCGTGAAGACATCCTTGTGAGGATACGGCCGCCCACCCAGTGCCTCGTGTCAGGACAGGTGGTGACGGGCACAGGGTAAGCACGCTTCGCGGCACGGCGACACCCGACCTTGTGGGGTACTTGAGTCATTTCCCTATGTTTGTGATGTAATTGATACATGAGGCCGGGCGCAGGCGCGCCTCTCTCAGCAATATCTCAATATCCTGGCATAAAAACTGGAAGATCTTCCCGGGGATATTGCCGGATTGTCCCGGCGTAGCCGTCTGCCCGTGCCAGTGGCTCGTCCACGACCGGCGGCGACGGTTCCCGAGGTCGTGGAAGGCTCTCGACCCCGCCGGTCTTCCGACAAGGACGCTTCCGGATCCGGCCGCCGTCGTCGACAGTGCGGGGACGAACGACAACGGGAGGACACGCGGATGCAACTCGGACTCGATGGCAAAGTGGTGCTGATCACCGGCGGCTCGAAGGGGATCGGCCTTGCCTGCGCCCGCGCCTTCCTCGACGAGGGGGCGCGGGTCGGGATCGTCTCCCGCTCGGGCGACAACCTCGACCGCGCCCGCGCCGCGCTCGGTCCCGTCGCGGGCTTCGCGGCCGACCTCGTCGACCCGGCTCAGGCGCTGGGCGCCCTCGACGCCCTGGAGGCGGCGCTCGGGCCGGTCGACGTTCGGGTGAACAGCGCCGGCGCGGCGAAGCGCGTGCCGCCCGGTGACCTCACGCCGGAAAGCTGGCGGGCCGCCTTCGACGCCAAGCTCTTCACCTACGTCAACATGTTCGACCCCGTCGTGAAGCGGATGGCCGCCCGCGGCACCGGCGTGATCGTCAACGTCATCGGCAGCGGCGGCAAGGTCGCGGCCCCGACCCACATCGCGGGCGGAGCCGCCAACGCCGCCCTGATGCTGGCGACCGCCGGCCTGGGCCAGGCCTATGCCGGCAGCGGCGTGCGGGTCGTCGGCGTCAGCCCGGGCCTGACCCGGACCGACCGGGTGGCGGAGGGCATGCAGGCCGAGGCGGCCGTGCAGGGCGTCGCGGTCGACGAGGCCCGGGCCCGGGCGGAGGCCGGCATCCCGCTCGGACGCATGGCCGAGCCGGAGGAGATCGCCGCGGCCATCGTCTTCCTCGCCTCCGCCAAGGCGAGCTACGTCACCGGCGTGACCCTCACCATGGACGGGGCGAAGGCCGCCACCGTCGTGTGATCCGGCGCCCGCTTCGCCGCGCGCGGCGCTGCAGCGTGGTGGGCGCCAAGGTCCAGCGGGAACCCGATCGGGGGGGGGTGAGGGTGAGCCGATCGACATGACACCCCTCGGGGTCATCCCGGGGCTCGGCGCAGCCGAGAACCCGGGATCCATAACCGCTGACGTTCGGGAGTCGAGCGATCCGCGTTCCGCCTCGTCCTGCACTGTCAGCGGTTATGGATCCCGGGTTCCGCTTTCGCGGCCCCGGGATGACAGGCAGGGTGTCATGTCGGCCTGCTCACGCGAGTCCGGCTCTTACATCTCTATCATGGAATGCGGCCGGGCAAACGATAGGGGAGGCGACTCGCTGTAAGAGCAAAGAAACATGCCGATAGGTATGAAATCAAATCGAACACTGCGATTGTCGTCATTTCTTGCACGAGGCTCGGAACAACATCGCTTCCGAATCGGGTCGACGCAAAAAATCGGCTCCGTCGCAAGAAGTATTTGCATTAAAACAAATATAATAGAAATCTGAATTTCATGATCGACGCATGCCAAGACGGCGCGGGGCGTCTATGACGGGGGTCGCGCCGATTCGTCCTGGACGGATGCGCGGTTTACGCCAGCAGGGTCGACCAACATGACAGCGGTTCCCGCTTCCTCGGCGTCCGCCGACGAGATCGTCAAGGCGGCGATCTATCCCTCGATCGGGATCGCCCGCGTCGGCAACAGCGAGAACGAGTGGTATCTCGGGCCGGAGGTGCCCGATCCGCTGCCGCGGCCGCCCGGCTTCTACCGGGACCACACCGGGGCCCTGAAGCGCGAGGCGGCGCGGTTCCGGGTCTACGGCCTCAACCAGGCCGGCACGATCGTGCGCGAGCTGACCGGCTCCGACGCGGAGGTCGCCTGGACCGTGCAGCTCGCCAATACCAAGGCGGCCTGGTACGGCTTCCAGCTGGCGCTCGACATCCCGGAATCCTGGGAACCGGGCGCGACGCCCACCACCCTGCGCAACCCGATGCAGCCGGACCGCTCGGCGCTCGCGATCACCCCGCGGGCACGCACGGTGTCGGGCCGGGAGCAGCCGGAGCAGGTCTTCGACGACGGGACTTCATGGGGATCCCGGTCGCGCTCGGGTCGATCCGGACCGACGAGGCCGGCCGGCTCATCGTCCTGGGCGGCCACGGCAAGTCCGCGTCCTATACCGGCGAGATGGCGGTGACCTTCGCCAACAACGACACCTGGCACGACGACGTCGCCGACGGCCCGGTCACCGCCACCGTCATGCTCGGCGGCCGGTCCCTGCCGGTCGAGCCGGCCTGGATCGTGGTCGCCCCGCCCAATTACGGCCCGTGCCGCAAGTCGGTGCGCACGCTGTGGGACCTGATGCGGGACGTCGCGGTGGCGAACCGCTGGCTGCCCAAGCCGAAGCGCCCGTCCTTCACCCACGACATCCTGCCGATCTTCGAGCGGATGGCCGGCCTGCAATGGGTCAACCAGGGCTTCGCCGCCGGCTTCGGCTGGAAGGGCGTGTTCGACCTCACGCCCGAGACGATCGCGCGCCTCGCCCGACCCGTCCGACCTCGAATGGCGTCGGGCGCTGGCCAACCAGTTCCGCACCGTCGCCCCGAACGGGTCGAACGGCATGCCTGCCGATGCGACCACCCGCGACAGCTGGTCGCCGGTGCCGTGGCCGTGGATCTACGGCGACGCCATGAACAACCCGCCGGCCCTCTCGCCGCGCCAGAACAGCAGCCTGAGCGCCTTGCAGCTGGAGCAGCTCGGCCTCTGGGCGAAGGGCGAGTTCGAGGCCGATTACGACCCGGCCCGGCCGGTTCCCCGCACCCTCGACGAGGTCCCGCTCGCCCAGCAGGGCGACACGCTGACCAAGGCCGCCCTCGATTTCTGCCTCGCCGACGCCTTTCATCCGGGCTGCGAGATGACCTGGCCGGTGCGCTGGATCGGCCTGTACCGCGCACCGTTCCGGTTCGCGCACGCCCCGGCCGGCTGGGTCGAGCCGGATTACGGCATGACGCTGACCTACGAGCGGGCGCTCGCCCCCACCGGCTGCCTCGGGCCCCAGATCGCCGGCGGCATCACCCGCTGGATGGCGGTGCCCTGGCAGACCGACACCGCGAGCTGCCGCTCCGGCTACGCCAAGGCCTACGACCCCTACGTGCCGACCTTCTGGCCGGCCCGGGTGCCGAACCAAGTCCTTACGCGCGAGGATTACGCCATCGTCAAGGATGAGCGCCGGCCGCTGGCGGAGCGCAAGGCCGCCTTCGCCCGCCGCGCGGACTGGAACGCCCCCCTCGACCTCGCGGCGACCTACGTGGCGCAGGTCAACACGATGATCGCGCATTTCGACAAGATGGGCGTGGTCGAGAGCCTGCCCGGCCCCGGGGACGACGCGTTCCCGGCGGTCATGGAGGTGCAGGACCTCACCGTCCCGGCGCGGCCCGGCATCCGGCTGCTGAAGCGGAGCGCCACTCCCGATCCGGAGGTGACCGACCTGTCCGACATCGACAAGGTGCGGCGCCTGCCGCCGCACCTGCACCGCTGAGCGGAAGCACGGCACGATCGCACCGTGATCGTGCCGTGCTTCAAGGTCTTCGAACTTGCCGCATCCCTTCGACGAACCGGATTCGACTTCGTCGGAACACACTCCAGGACCGGAGCCGCCATGACGACGGACCTCACCGCCGACATCGTGGTGATCGGGGCCGGCCCTGCCGGCGCCGCTGCGAAGGCGCTGCTGGCTCCCTCCTGCCGCACGCTGGTGCTCGACCGGGCGGAGGCGGGAGCGCCGCGGCCCGCCCGCATCGGCGAGGCGCTGCCGGCGGCGGCGCGCCGGCTCCTGCGCGACATGGGCCTGTGGGACGCATTCCTGGCCGAGGGCCACGCCCCCTGCCAGGGGGCCGACAGCCTCTGGGGCGGGCCGGACCCGGTCTCCGTCGATGCGATGCGCGACCTCGACGGGCCGGGCTGGCATCTCGACCGGGGGCGCTTCGAGGAATGGCTACGGGCCTGCGCCGCCCGGCGCGGCGCGGCCCTGGTGGCCCCGGCGAAGCTCGCCGGGCTCGCGCGCACCGGCGACGGCTGGCGGCTCACCGTGAGCCGGCACGGGCGCCCGCTCACGGTCGCGGCCCGCATCGTGATCGATGCCGGCGGGCGCGCCTCGCCGGTGGCCCGGGCCCTCGGCCGGCGCCGGACCCGTCAGGACCGGCTGATCTGCCGCTGGCTCCACGGATACGGCGCCGAGGGCCCGCGCCGCACGATGGTGGCGGCCGAGGCCGAGGGGTGGTGGTACACCGCACCTCTCCCGGCCGGGCGCCGGGTCCTCGCCTTCCATACCGACGCGGACCTCCCGGCGGCCGTCGCGACCGCGGACGCCCCGGATCTCCTGGCGCGCGCCAAGAGGCAGCCGGGCCTCGCCGACATCCTCGACGCGGCGGGTTTCGTGCCCGACGGGCCGGCGGGCTCCTGCGCGGCGCACAGCGCGCGGATCGACGAGGCCGCGGGCGAGGGCTGGCTCGCCGTCGGCGATGCCGCCCTGGCCTGCGACCCGCTCTCCTCGCAGGGGTTGCTCAACGCCCTCTACAGCGCCCTGACCGGCGCCGAGGCGGTGCTCCGGACCCTTGCCGGCGAGCCTGATGCACTCGGCGACTACCGGCGCGGGCTCGACGCCGTGGCCGGGGCCTACGACACCCATCTCCGGGCCTGGTACGGCCTCGAGACCCGCTGGGCCGACCGGCCGTTCTGGAGCCGGCGGCACGGAGGCTGAGGGCAGGGGCCTTCAGCCGAGCTTGCCGGCCGCGGTCTCGAGCAGGCCCATCGCCTCGTCGCCGAACTTCTTGCGCCATTCGGCGTAGAAGCCGCTCTTGCGCAATTCCTCCTTGAACGGCGCGGTGTCGACGTCGTTGAAGGCGAGGCCCTTCCCCACCAGCTCCTCGCGCAGCGAGGCGTTGAGCCGGGCCACATCCTTGCGCTCGTCCAGGCAGGCGGCGTCGACGGTGCGGGCGAACACGTCCTTGAGGTCGGCCGGCAGCTGGTTCCAGGCGCGGCGATTGATCAGGAACCACCACCCGTCCCACATGTGGTTCGTCACCGAGCAGTATTTCTGCACCTCGTAGATCTTGGCGGTGTTGATGATGACCGGCGGATTCTCCTGCCCGTCGACCACCCTGGTCTGCAGGGAGGAATAGACCTCGGCGAAGTTGAGGCTGGTCGGCGCCGCGCCGAGCGAGCGGAACAGCGAGGTCCAGAGCGCGCTCACCGGCACCCGGATCTTGAGGCCCTGGAGGTCCTTCGGCTCCTTGATCGGCCGCACGCTGTTGGTGATCTGGCGGAACCCGTTGTCCCAGATCCGCTCCATGACGACGAAGCCGGCCTTCTCGATCTGGCCGCGCAGGTGCGCGCCGAGCGGCCCGTCCATGCCGCGCCAGACCGCGTCGTAATCCGGGAAGGCGAAGCCGAGGCCGTAGATCGACGAGGTCGGGATGATCGTCGAGAGCACGTTGACGCCCGACAGCGCGAAGCATTCGAGCGCGCCGGAGCGCAGCTGCGAGAGCATGTCGCTCTGCCCGCCGAGCTGGTTGTTGGAGAAGATCTGGAGATCGACCCGCCCGTCGGTCTGCGCCCGGATGGCGTCGGCGGCCTTGCGGGCGTGGATGTTGATCGGATGGGTCTCGGGCACGTCGGTGCCGAGCTTGAACACGAACTCGGCGGCGCGGGCGGAGCGCAGCGGAAAGGCCGAACCGACTAGGCCGGCGCTGAGCGTGCCGGCGACCAGGGCGCGGCGCGAGAGAGGGGCGCTCGACATCGTTCCTCCTGAGGGGTTTTTTTGGTTGGCGGTGGGGGCCGCGGAGCGGGTGTTTTCTGTCTTCGACCGCGACCGCGAACGTGTTCGTCGAAGCTCCATCGTCATCCCGGGGCCGCGACAGCGGAACCCGGGATCCATAACCGCCGACGATTCAGGACGAAGCGGAGGGTGTTCAGATCGATCTTGCAGCCTCGGCGGTTATGGATCCCGGGTTCTCGCCGTCGGCGAGCCCCGGGATGACATCGAGGGATGTCGATGTGGGCTGCTGCAGGATGCTCCGCCGGTACAGCTTTCCTCACAACGCGATGATCGGCTTGATCTCCTCGAAGTTCTTCATCCGGTTCAACGCCGTATCGACCTCGTCGAGGCTGTAGCGTCCCGTCACCATCGTGTGGAACGGCACCTCGTGCTGGTGGTTCGCCACGAAGTTCAGCGCCTTCCAGTAGGCCTTGGCCTGACCGGAGAACGAGCCGAGCACCCGCAGGTTCTTCGCCACGATGGTGGAGGGCGCGATCGTCGTCGTCCCCTGTCCGAGCTGGCCGACCACGACGTAGGCGCCGCCGCGCCGGGCGAGGTCGAGACCCTCGCCGAAGGCGGCGGGGTGGCCGGTGAACTCCATCACCACGTCGGCGCCGCGCCCGTCGGTGAGCGCCCGGACCCGGTCGAGGCGCTCGGCGTGGCTCGTCGTCTCGATCGAGATCACCTCGTCGGCGCCGAAATCGCGGGCGAGCGCCAGCCGCGCCTCCGGTGCGCCGAGGGTGACGACCCGGCGCGCGCCCGAGACCTTGGCGACCGCGGTCGCCAGCAGCCCGAGGGGCCCGGCGCCCTGCACCACCACCGTGTCGGTCGGATCGACCCGGCCGAGGACGTCGAAGGCGTTCATCACCGAGCGGAAGGCGCAGCTCGCCATGCTGGCGAGCTCGTTCGGGACGGAATCCGGCACCTTCACCCGGCCGGAATCCGGCAGCACGTAGCCGTACTCCGAAAAACCGCCGAGCAGGTAGGGCGCGATATCCATCCGCTCGTACATGTACTTGCGGCTGTACTGGCACAGGGTCGGCTCGCGGGCGACCGTGCAGAAGTAGCAGCGCCCGCAGGCCGTGTGGGTCCAGGTGATGCGGTCGCCGACCCGCAGGGACTGGCCGACCGAATCCCGGTCGGTCCCGGCCCCCATCGCGACGATGCGGCCGACCATCTCGTGGCCGATGATCACCGGCAGATCGACCTTGAGGGCGAGCGAGCCCTGCCAGAGATGGACGTCGGTGCCGCAGATCGAGCAGGTCTCGATCTTGGTCAGGATCGTGCCGGGCTCCAATTCCTGCGGGACCGGCACCTCCTCGATGCAGACCGGGGCCTTGAACTCCCGCACCACGGCGGCGCGGCTGGTCTTCGGAAAGCGCATCATGACCGTTCCCCCGGTTGTCCCTCGGGCATCATCGCGAGCACGCGGCGCGCGAGCTTGAGGTGGGCGATGTCGATCATCCGCCCGTCGAGAACCGCCACGCCCGCGCCGCTCCCCTCGAGCAGCCGCAAAACCTCGCGCGCCCAGGCGACGCGCTCCGGGGTTGAGGTGAAGGCGGCGGTCACCGTCTCCAGCTGGCCCGGATGGATGCAGAGCTTGCCGGAAAAGCCGTCGGCGGCCGCCGCCTCGGTCTCGGCCTTCAGGCCGGCGGGGTCGCGGGGATCGGGAAACGGCGTGTCGATCGCCGCGACCCCGGCCGCGGCGGCGGCGATCAGCAGCCGGTCGCGGGCGGCGGCGACCGGCGCCGCGAGGCGGCCGTCGGGCCGGCGCGGGCTGATGCCGAGATCCGCCGACAGGTCTTCGGCCCCGAAGCAGAGGGCGCGCAGGCGCGGCGACACGCCGGCATAGTTCATGTCCCGAAGCGACTCCGCCGTCTCGGTCGCGAGCAGCAGCACCCCGACGGACCCGGCGGGCACGTGGCCCGCCGCCTCCAGCACGTCGATCTGACCGGCGAGCATCGCGAGGTCGGCCGGCGCGGTGCATTTCGGCAGCAGGATCGCGGCGGGCCGCGCCGGGACGATGGACGCGAGGTCGTCGAGGTACCAGGCGGTGCCGCGCGGGTTGATCCGCACGATCAGCGTGCCGGGCCGGGCGCGCAGCATCGCGGCGGCCTCCGCCCGCGCCGCGTCCTTGGCCGCGGGGGCGACGCTGTCCTCCAGGTCGAGGATGACGCCGTCGGCGCCCGATCCGGCCGCCTTCTCGACCTTGCGGGCCGAATCGGCCGGGGCGAAGAGCAGGGAGCGCAGCCTCATCGCGTGGTCTCCGTCCGGCCGAGCTCGGCGGCGATGTCGGCCTCGTCCTGGCCGAGGGTCGGGGCGAGGCGCCGGATTCGCCCGGGCGTGCGCGACAGGCGAGGGAAGGGCGCGTGCATCGGCACCGCGCCGTGCTCCGGATCCTCGACCTCGACGAGGACCCCGCGGCCCTTGACGTGCGGATCCTCGGCGAAGCCCGCCGGGTCGTAGACCGGGCCGACCGTGACCTCCGCCGCCTCGAAATAGGCGAGGTTGTCGGCGAGGTCGCGCCCGGCGATGAAGCCGCCGACGATCGCGTCGACCTCCTCGACGTTGTCGAGCCGGGCGGAGTTGGTGGAAAAGCGCGGGTCGGCGATCATCTCGGGCCGGCCGATCGCGCGAAACAGCCGGGCGGCCATCTCTTGCGTCGAGGCCGACAGCGCCAGCCACTCGCCGTCCCGGGTGCGGTAGACGTTGCGCGGCGCCGTGATGCTGACCCGGTTGCCGATGCGCGACGGCACCCGCCCGGTCAGCCGGTGGATCGCCGCGTCGGGCCCGAGGGTCGCGTGCAGCGGCTCCAGCAGAGACAGGTCGACGACCTGCCCGGCGCCGTCCGGGCGTTCCGCCACCCGCAGGGCCGCGAGGGTTGCGAAGGCCCCCGACAGGCCCGCGACCATGTCGGCGAGCGCGAGGTTCGGCAGGGCCGGCGGCTTGTCGGCAAAGCCGTTCTTGGCGGCGAAACCGCTCATCGCCTCGATGAGCGAACCGAAGCCGGGGCGTTGGGCGTATGGGCCCGTCTGCCCGAACCCGCTGACCCGGACGATCACCAGCCTTGGGTTGAGCCCGAGCAGGACCTCCGGCGAGAAGCCCGCCGCCTCCATCACGCCGGGCCGGAACCCCTCGATCATCACCTGGGCCGTCGGCACCAGCCGGCGCAAGGCGGCCTTGCCCTCGGGCTCGCGCAGATCGAGGCGGATCGAGCGCTTGTTGCGGCCGTAGACCTTCCACCAGGCCGGGATGCCGTCGTCCTGCCAGTGCCGGAGCGGGTCTCCCCGGTCGGGCTCGAGCTTGATCACGTCGGCGCCGAAATCGGCCAGTTGCAGGCTCAGCATGTTGCCGGCGACGAGACGCGAGAGGTCGAGCACCCGGATCCCGGCGAGCGGCCCGTCGGCGGCGGGCGCGGCGCTCATCGGCGGCCCCGGTCGAGAGCGGCGTGTCGACCCCAGCGCGTCCTGCGGACCATCGGTGCCTCCCTGGCGAATCTTGCTTGGGGAGTATCCTGTCCGAGGGAGCGGCCGCGATCGAGACGGATTTTTTAGGGTGGCTATCGGGAAAGCTTATGGCTCGGCCAGGACGGCGTTGCCCCAGGCGCCGCTCTCGACCAGACGGCGCACCTCCGCCACCATCAGGTCGGCCACGAGCGCGGCGGGGCCGGTCAGCGGCTGGTCGGCGGCGTGGCACAGGCCGAGCGGCCGGGTGATGGTCGGTTCGACGATGCGGATCATCGCCGGGCGCTGGGCCTCGTCGAGCCCCGACAGGCCGGAGATCGGCAGGATGGCGGCGGCGAGGCCCGAGGCGGCGATCCGGCGCGTGGTCGGCAGGCTGTCGACGTCGGCGATCACCGTGAGGGACAGGCCCTCGCGGGCGAAGGCCGCCTCGACCATCGTGCGCAGGGTGTGGGTCGGGCTCGGCATCACCAGCGGCAGGCGGGCGACCTCCCGCATGGTGATGGTGGCGGGGGTGTCTGCGCCCGCCTTCGTCACCAGAAAGAGCTCCTCGCGCAGGATCGGCTGCACGGTGAGCCCGGGGGCGGAGCGGTCGCGGTAGAGAATCGCGAGTTCGAGCCGACTCTGGGCGATCAGCTCGTGCAGGTAGCCCGACAGGCTCTCGAACAGCTCCGGCCGGATGCCCGGATAGTCGCGCAGGATTGTGCTCAGCAGCGGATGCGCCAGGATGGTCGAGACGCTGGTCGGCAGGCCGATCGCCACCCGCCCGATGATCGGCCCCGGGCCGGTGAGGTCGGCGACCGCCCCGTCCACCTGCCGCAGGATGGTGCGGGCGTGGCGGTAGAAGCGCTGGCCCGCCTCGGTCGGCCGCACGCCCCGGGCGGTCCGTACGAGAAGTTCGCTGCGCAAGGTCGCTTCGAGCTGGGCGATCTGCTGGCTCAGGGCCGGCTGGGCCACGTTGAGATGCGCCGCCGCCCGCGACAGGCTGCCCCAATCCACCGCGGCGACGAAGAAGCGGATCTGCTTCAGGGTGGGGGTGGACATGGCGGCGTTCCGCTCGTCTTGTTGGCCGGTGCCGGCAGGCGGAAGTGTTGCGATTCCGCGCGGGAAATCAACGGGTTTCCCGGCTGCACCGACATCATCCATCGACGAGGAGCGACCCGTGACACCCGAACAGAAGCTCGCCGAGCTCGGCCTGACCCTCCCGCAGGTGCCGGTGCCGGTTGCCAACTACGTGCCGTTCCGCATCGTCGGCGACCTGCTCTACCTCTCGGGCCAGGGCCCCAAGCGCCCCGACGGCACCTATCGCCCGGGCCGCCTCGGCCGCGACGCGACGATCGAGGAGGGCTATGCCGACGCGCAACTCGCCGGGCTGCAGCTCCTTGCTGTGGCCAAGGCGGCGCTCGGCGACCTGTCGCGGATCAAGGCGGTGGTGAAGCTGCTTGGCATGGTCAATGCCGAGCCCGATTTCGCCGATCACCCGAAGGTCATCAACGGCTGCTCGGATCTTCTGGTGAACGTGCTCGGCGATGCCGGCCGCCACGCCCGCTCGGCGGTCGGCATGGGCTCGCTGCCGAACCGCATGACGGTCGAGGTCGAGGCGATCCTGCAGATCGCGCCTTGAGCGATAAGCTCCGTGCCGACGCACCGTGAGCTGAAAAGCAAAAAACCCCGCCGGATTGACCCGGCGGGGTTTCTCGCATCCTGAACAGTATAGTCGTTCGCGACGAGGGAACGTATACGTGCTTGGCAGGTCTGGCGGTGACCGACTCTCCCGTGTCTTGAGACACAGTACCATGGGCGCTGGGGCGGTTAACG
>NZ_JBEXZS010000117.1:0-4730 GCF_040593685.1 Methylobacterium sp. EM32
GACGCGCTGCCGCCGGCTGGTCAAGGACTACGAGCGCTATGCGACCACACTGGCTGGGATCTACATGGTCGCCTTCGTGTGTGACATGCTCAGCAAGTTCGGACGCATCGTAAATAGTTCATAACACGCTCTAAGCGGAATGCGCTTGGAGGAGGTGGCGGGCCTGAAGGTGAAGGACTGTGCTGACGGCTGCCTCCGGGTGACCGATGCGAAGACGCCTGCGGGCTTGAGGACCATCCCGGCACACTCGGCCCTGGCACTGCTCATCGCTCGTAGGACGGCAGGGAAGGGGCCTAACGACTTCCTGTTTGACGACCTTGAGGAGCAGAAGCCGGGATCGAAGCGGGATCGTTCAGCGCCCGTCAGCCAAGCCTTCACGCGGGAACGGAGGCGGCTGGGGGTTGATGAGCGGGTCTCAGACGCTCAGCGCCAATCCAACGTGGACTTCCACTCCTGGCGTCGTTGGTTCATCCGACAGGCTGTCGCAGGCCTTGAGAAGGGTGGAAGCGGCTACACGCCGTGGACGCTGGCGAACGTTGTCGATCATAAGGCCGAAGACGGGTCGATTGACGGGATGACGCTGCCTCTCGGGATGACGATGGGCTGTTACCCCGGTGCGGCGCCTATCGAGGCGATGCGGGCTTGTATCGAGGCCGTGAAGCTGCCGAGTGGATGCACCGTTGAGGAAGAGGGGAGGGCGGCAGGGTCACAGGAGCCGAAGCGCCGGCCTGTGTTACGGCGGAAGCCACTGGCACAAGGTGATAGCAGCCGACGTGGCAAGGATTGAAGCGGTTGAGACTGTGCGGGGTTGCCGGTACGCGCATTGTTGCTCAGAGGCACCACGAGCCCGTACGGCGGCATCGCTGAGTCCAGGCAGACCCCGCTGCCAAGCCTGAGAACGCCGTCAGTGACTCGCTGTGTGCCTCTATGCTTGCGTCACGTTCTGAGGCTGGTGGCGTGTGCGGGCAGGTCAGCCGTGTAAGTGCTGTATGCAAATTTAGAGGCAAAGCCCACGTCATACGCATTTTCGCAGACTCGTATGCGTTTTTTCAGAGGGCGGCTTGATTGTAACAGGAACCCGCCTGCGGTACCCGTTCCACGAATGCCTCACACCGCTCGCAGACCAGATGATGCTTTTCGGCGACCTTATCCTGCCAGACGGAACGAGCCCAGTCGGTTACGCCGCCTTGGTTCAGCAACTAGAATTAAGTGTTGCCCCTCATTATAGAAGCTCATACGTAACGCCGAAAGGCGCTGCGCGGGAAATTCATTCGGACGGATCGGCCATTTATATCTATCCGATTTCGTATTCTCGCGGAGAAACGATCGGAGATCAGCTAGAATTTGCAATAAAATATGACGGCATAAATCTAGAAATACTTGCATCTGTTTTCAAAATTATCGAAGAAGAGCACATATTATCTTATATCAACAGAGCGCCAACCGGTAAATATTCTCGGAAAATATGGTTCTTGTATGAGTTCTTGACTGATCGTCGCTTGCCTCTCGCAGATTTAAAAACCGGCAATTATATAGAAATACTTGAGGCTGATAAGTACTATACATCTCAGATTATTCGTAATCCACGCCAGCGAATCAACAACAATTTGCTTGGAACACGTCAGTTTTGCCCCATTGTCAGGCGCACAGACATTCTGAAAAGAGACGAAGAATTAAATCTTGATAGTAAAGTTATTGAGATATTGCGCAAATATGATGATGACACTGTCAATCGTGCGATTAGTTATATGTACACGAAAGAGACATTATCTTCTTTTCTAATCGAAAGAGAAACCCCGAGCCAAGATCGAGCAGAAAGATTCGCAGCAATGCTCAAGAGGGCGGCCAGCTACGCCGATCTGACTCATGATATGATTCTCGAAGCTAGAAACTTAATTGTAGACGAAAAATATCGAGTAACAGGATACCGATCTGATGAGGTTTATGTCGGAGAAAATCTTTCATATCTACATCAGAAAGTTCATTTTGTAGGAGCAGCAGCGCAGCACGTCACTGACATGATGGAAGGTCTAGTCTCCTGTTACAGGCAGATGCGGATTTCTGAGGTGCACGCAGTGATAGTTGCCGCTGCGGTATCATTTGGCTTTGTGTTCATCCATCCTTTCGATGATGGTAATGGCCGCACACATAGATTTCTCATCCATTATATTCTTTCGAAGATGGGATTCACGCCGGAAGGTCTAATATTTCCTGTATCGTCAGCCATACTCAATAATATGCGCGATTATGATGAGTGCCTTGAGCGCTTTTCTGTCCCCATTATGGGTCTAGTAAAGTATCAACTAGACGAGGATGGCGTAATAAAATTACAATATTCGCCCGAATTTTCATATAGATATTTTGACGCAACCGTAATAGCAGAATATTTGTTCTATTGTATTCAGGCGACTATCGCGATTGATTTCGTTCAGCAACTCGACTTCATGGTTGCATACCGAGAAACGCGAAATGCACTCAAAGATGCCTCTGACATGCCCGACAAGAAAATTGATCTATTTATAAGGTTCTACCTTCAAAACGGAGGTAAGCTATCAAAGACAAAATTAGCAAGGCATTTTTCTGAGCTGTCGGAAGATAAGGTGGCAAGGTTTTCCGATATAGTAAAATCTAACATGGGTGGCAGCGCTGCCGCCTTCGATGCCCAGCCGGGAAGTATGTCGCTACGATAAGTTGCCACACAGGGAATTTAACGCTGCTCTCGATGCCTCCCCTGAGGAGGCGGCTTCTCCGGGCCGAACTTCGCGGCCAACCTCGCGAGCCTATAGCTGCCCTGTCTGTCCCGGCACTGCGGGCACGCAACCCGCACCGCCACGTAGGGGTAGGCGGCGAGGTTGCTCGGCCGGGGTGGCGGTGGATCGTCAAAGCGCATCGCCGTTGTCGTCCAGACGCCCACGAACGAAGCCCCGGGAGATGAGCCGGCTGCGCTCCCTGGTGCGGCGTTCGGCTTCCATGAGATCGGCCAAGGCGTCCGTGATGGCGCACCGGAGGGCAAGCGCGAGGTCACCGGAGGTCTGTGAGAGGTAGGACGCAGCGATGGCCTCCACGGGGCATGAGGTGCCGGCAGGAGCGGAGGACGGGCCTTCAGCGGGTCCGGTGTGTCTCGCCAGCATCGTGGTGCCCTGCGTCCGAATCATCGAGAACGAAGAGAGAACACGCCACGGGGCGGTTGGTTCGGTCAAGGCTGATGGGTGGGCGGAGGCGACGCGCTATGGCCCTGCCCCAATCAGCTTGACCTTAGCAAGGACCGCAACGGGCGGGGAGCGGACCCGACCCTCTACCCTGATACGGACCTTCCGGCTTCTGGCATGGGTCTCAGGTGATTGTTTCGTAGTTTGCCGAGAGCCTTGCCGCCACGATCTGCTCTATCTCAAGCTGCCGACCATCGTCTGTTGCCCAAACAAGATCGCCGCCCTTGCTAACCTCCGCATTGTGCCTGAAGACGTGGCTGCGAGCTTCAGACGTCAGAGCCTCTGTGACCACGTAGATGATATACTGAGCCCGGTGTTCCGGGCTCCTCATTTTCGCGAATTCGTTCCGCGTTAGTTCAACCACAGGGTCCCGTCCGCTGAGGCCCTTCACCTCGACCTTTAGCACCGCACCGGTCGGGGCCGTAACGTTCAAATCCCATCCGACGCCATCCTTCTCGACGGAGTCAACGACCTGGGAGCCGCCTGCTCTTGATTGATAGTAGGCGGTTGCATGCCGAACCTTAGCAAGCTCGATCCGTTTTCGCAGTTCTGGATCAGTTTGGTGCTTGGCTCCTTTCGATCCAACCTTCGGCATTTCGGCGAGAACGCCATCCGCTGCGACATAGGCAGCTACCACTGCCCGGAACTCGTCTTTTCCACCATACCACACCGGGCTCTGTCCCAGATTACCTTTTTCCTTCGCAGTAGGAATTTTGAACAAGCGTTGGTCGATGTGCAGGAGAGTTGCTTTGTTTGCCGGAGCCTCAATCTGATAATTAACATTGAAATTTTTACTACGATTTAATTTGATATGGTTGTTGTCTTTGTGGACGGAGGCACCCTTGTACCAGCCGACGATATACGTTTTCTTGTCACTGGGGTTCCGAGCAATCCAGACGACTGTGACCGGGGTTACGGACTCGTCGGATGATGAACCGCCTAGGTTCTCAAGGTTGATGCGAGCGGAACGAGGGACGTAGCCATAGACTTTGTCATTGAGAAAAGCGAAATTAAAAACCTCATGTCCTATGTTGCCGTCCTTGAGATAGCCGTGGCCACCTACTGGAGTATCATGCGCCGATGGGCCAGCGTAGTCCTTCATCCATCCGATATTGACGAAGACCATTGGTTCTGCGTTCATGATATTTTCCGACAGCTGATATGTCGATTCAACTGAAATGATACCCTGTGCCGGGCCGAATGGAAGTCGTATCCGTTCCAGTCTCGCCACCCTCGTAGCCCTCACGATGTCCAGCCTGGAAATCGCTGAGCGCACCGGGAAGAACCACGCTGACGTGCTCCGGGACATCCGCGTGATGTTGGAAGCCCTCGACGAGGTAGCCAGCAAATTTGCTGGCAACTACCGGGCCTCAAACGGGAAGGAGAACCCGTGCTTCAACCTCCCCAAGCGGGAGAGCCTGATTCTGGGATTGCCCCGGCTCGGTGGACACCGAGAACGCTTTTGCGTGAGGTGTTTTTGCCATGCCGAGAACCCGTCCCCCGTACCCGGCGGAGTTCCGC